>JAZTXJ010000138.1:0-16220 GCA_045636285.1 Eubacteriales bacterium | reverse complement strand
GGAAGAATTCCCTGCCCTCGTCGCAGGTCATTTCGAGCACGTCGTATATCGATTTGCCCTTGTATTTTATTTCGAGCGTTTCGTGATTATAGCGCTTGCCCTTACATACGTCGCAGGTGACGTAAACGTCGGGCAGGAAGTGCATTTCGATAGTAAGGGTACCGTCGCCTCGGCAAGCCTCACAGCGTCCGCCCTTTACGTTAAACGAAAAGCGTCCTTCGTTGTATCCGCGCGCTTTTGCATCGGGTGTCGAAGCGAAAACGGCGCGTATATCGTTGAAAAGTCCGATATAGGTTGCGGGATTGGAGCGCGGGTTTCTGCCGATCGGCGATTGGTCGATCTGAATGATCTTATCTATATCGTCTGCTCCGACAATTTCTTTATGCTTGCCGGGTATCACCGAAAACTTACCGAGCCTTCTTGCAATGGTGTTATAAAGCACCGAATTGACAAGGCTTGATTTACCCGAGCCCGAAACGCCGGTCACGCAAACAAACTTACCCAAGGGGAAGGTTACGTCGATATCCTTGAGGTTATTTTCGCGCGCGCCGACAACGGTTATAAATCCGCCGTTGCCCTTGCGGCGCTCTGCGGGAACGGTTACGCACTTTTTGCCCGCAAGGTACTGACCTGTTATCGATTCCTTGCATTTTCTTATCTGTGCGGGCGTACCCGTAAACACCACCTCGCCGCCGTGAATACCTGCGCCGGGGCCTATATCGACGATAAAATCGGCTTCCTCTATCGTTTCTTCATCGTGCTCGACAACAAGCACGGTATTGCCGATATCGCGGAGCTTTTTAAGAGTGTTTATAAGCTTTTGATTATCGCGCTGGTGAAGACCGATGCTCGGCTCGTCGAGAACGTACATAACGCCCACGAGCGAGCTTCCTATCTGCGTCGCAAGACGTATTCTCTGCGCTTCACCGCCCGAAAGCGAGCCCGCCTTGCGCGAGAGCGTGAGATACCCAAGCCCAACGTTTTCAAGGAAGGAAAGGCGTGCGTTTATTTCTTTTAATATTTCTCTTGCTATTTCGGCTTCGGTATTGCTCAGCTTGAGCGTTGCAAAGAATTTACGCGCCTTGATTACCGAAAGAGCGCAAAGATCGGATATATTAAGTCCCCCAACGGTTACCGCAAGCGCTTCGTCCTTCAATCGCTTGCCGTGACATTCGGGACAGGGAATGAAATCCATAAATTGCTCGTAATATTCACGCGCTTCATATCCGCCGCCCATTTTATAGCGGTGCTCGATCATACCGATAACGCCCTTGAACGAGGGCTCGGAAACCGATTTGCGCTTGCGCTTGTTGCCGTACATCAAAACGTTGAACGCTTCTTCGGAATACTGATTTATCGGCGTATGCACGTCGAAGCCGTGGTATCTGCCGACGGAATTTATAAGCTCGGCGAAATATCCGCCCGGCTCTGCGCTTTTAAAGCCGTTGCAGACTATCGCACCCGCGAAGATCGAAAGGCTTTTTTCGGGAATAAGCTTTTCTTCCGAAAATACGTTGTTTTCACCCAAGCCTCCGCACGCTTCACACGCGCCCGAGGGGTTATTGAACGAAAACATTCTCGGAGAAAGCTCACCGATCGATACGCCGTGGGTTTTGCAGGCGTAGTTTTGCGAAAATATTATTTCGTTATCCTCGCTCGCATCGGGAAGCAGGATTTTCACAATACCGTTCGCCAGCTTCGATGCCGTTTCGATACTTTCGGCAAGGCGGGAACGCATTTCCGCGCCCTTCATAACAAGTCTGTCTACAACAACGTCTATATCGTGCTTTGTGTTTTTATCGAGCTCTATTTTTTCGGAAAGCTCATACATATTGCCGTCCACGCGCACGCGCACGTAGCCGCTCTTCCGCGCGCTTTCGAAAACCTTTTCGTGCATACCCTTTTGCGCCGATACGACGGGCGCAAGCACGATAAAGCGCGTGCCTATATCGAGCTCGCATATACGCTCGACGATTTCATCGACCGTTTGCTGCTTTATCGGTTCGCCGCAGATAGGACAGTGCGGAATACCGATACGCGCATAAAGCAGACGGAGATAATCGTATATTTCGGTTGCGGTACCGACAGTCGAGCGCGGATTGCGCGAGGTTGTTTTCTGGTCGATAGAAATCGCAGGAGAAAGCCCTTCGATAAAATCAACGTCGGGCTTATCGAGCTGACCGAGAAACATTCTCGCATAAGAAGAGAGCGATTCTACAAACCTTCTGTGTCCTTCGGCGTAAAGCGTATCGAAGGCGAGGCTCGATTTACCCGAACCCGAAAGCCCCGTGAAAACAACGAGCTTATCACGCGGGATGGTGACGTCTACCCCTTTAAGATTATGGACGCGAGCGCCCTTTACAACTATTTTATCAGACATTTTACATTAATCTCCTGATCCTGTCACGAATAAGCGCGGCGGTTTCGAAATCGAGATCCTTTGCGGCGCGCTTCATATCGGCGGTAAGCTTATCGATAAGCTTCTTCTTTTCGTCCTTGGAAAGCTTCTTGTTCTTTTCAAGCTTTTCGGCTTCCTTCTTCGAGGTTATTTCGATAGGTGCGCGAATATCCTTAACGATGGTTTTGGGAGTTATGCCGTGCTTTTCGTTATAAGCCTTCTGTATTTTTCTTCTTCTGTTGGTTTCGGCTATCGCGCGTTGCATCGAGCCGGTTTCGCTGTCGGCATACATTATTACCTTGCCTTCGGCATTACGCGCGGCACGGCCTATTGTCTGCACGAGCGATATTTCGCTTCGCAAAAAGCCTTCCTTATCGGCATCGAGTATCGCAACGAGCGAAACCTCGGGCAGGTCAAGACCTTCTCTTAAAAGGTTTATACCGACAAGCACGTCGAATTCGCCCGCGCGCAGACCGCGCAGTATATCCATACGCTCCATAGTGTCGATGTCATAATGCATATAACGGCATTTAATACCCGAAAGCTCGAAAAATTCGGTAAGGTCCTCTGCCATTTTTTTGGTAAGAGTGGTAACGAGCACGCGTTCCTTTTTCGCGGCACGCAGGCGGATTTCGCCCGCAAGGTCGTCGATCTGTCCTTTCGTGGGACGTATTTCAACCTCGGGATCAAGCAAGCCCGTGGGGCGTATTATCTGCTCGACAAGTCGTGTCGAAAGATTACGCTCGTATTCCTTCGGCGTTGCGCTGACGTATACCGTCTGACCGCGCTTTTCGTTGAATTCATCGAAGACGAGCGGGCGGTTATCGTATGCCGAGGGCAGACGGAAGCCGTAATCGATAAGATTTTTCTTTCTCGCTCTGTCGCCCGATGCCATACCGTGTATCTGGGGAAGCATAACGTGGCTTTCATCGACAAACACAAGATAGTCCGAAGGAAAATAATCGAGCAGGGTATAGGGTGCGCTTCCCGGTTCTCTGCCGGAAAGCACGCGGGAATAGTTTTCGACACCGTTGCAGAAGCCTATTTCGCGGATCTGCTCGACGTCGAACATCGTGCGTTCGCGTATACGCTGTGCTTCGATAAATTTATTTTGACTTTCGAAAAATGCGATTCTTTCATCAAGCTCGGCAATAATTTCGTCGAGCGCCTTTTTTCGTGTTTCGGCAGAGGTAACGTAGTGCGATGCGGGATATATCGCAATGTGCGACATATCGGCAACCGCTTCGCCCGTGACGACGTTGATTTTGCAGATACGGTCGACCTCGTCCCCGAAAAATTCAACCCTTACCGCATCGGTATCGGTGTTCGAGGGGAAAATGTCGAGCACGTCGCCGCGAACACGGAAATTGTTACGTTCGAAGCCAATATCGCTTCTGCCGTACTGCAGTGCAACGAGCCGTTTTATAACGTCGTCGCGCGCAAAGGTGGAGCCCCTGCGTATCGAAAGCACCTGCTCGGCGTATTCGGCAGGGTCACCGAGCGAATATATACAGCTTACCGAAGCGACTATTATAACGTCGCGCCGTTCGAAAAGCGCGCTCGTCGCCGAATGGCGAAGCTTATCTATTTCGTTATTAACGGCGGCGTCCTTTTCGATATATACGTCCTTGCCGGGAACGTACGCTTCGGGCTGATAGTAGTCGTAATAAGAAACAAAGAACTCGACCGCGTTGTTCGGAAAGAATTCACGCATTTCCGAGCACACCTGCGCGGCAAGAGTTTTGTTCGGCTCCAAAATTATCGCGGGGCGGTTTGCGCGTGCGATAACGTTTGCCATTGTAAAGGTTTTACCCGAACCGGTTACACCGATAAGAGTCTGATCTCTGTCGCCGTTTTTTATGCCCGAAACGAGCGCATCTATTGCTTCGGGCTGGTCGCCTGTGGGCGCAAAATCCGAAACGAGCTCAAACTTATCCACGTGAAAAACGCCTCCCTCAAAGGATTTTTGGTTTAATCGTATTATTATACCACACCCATGCAAAAAATAAAAGAGGAAGCGGCGAATTTTTTCATTCCTCTTGATATTTTTTATATAAGTCTGTTATTTATTGCCGAGGCGATCCCGATCATATCCCTGCCGTAGCGCGAGCGTATTGCGTCGACCGCCGATTCGAGCGAATGCTGTTTTTTATACTTCGTTTCCCACGGCTCCTGAAAAAGCTGTTGCTGATATAAAAATTCGTTTTCACGCGTTAGCTTTTCGGCGTGCACCGTAACCGAATAGATTTCGCTATCGGGCACAGTGTTTTCGCGCACGAGCATAAGCGCCGCTTTTGATATTTCGCTGTAAAGGCAGGTGGGGTGCGAAAGCATTACCGAGCGGTTTATCGATTTCATATCGGGCGTGCGGACGGTGACGGCAACGTTCCTGCAGCAAAGCGAATGCTTGCGAAGCCGTTCGGCAACCGACATAGAAAGATAGGTAACCGCGAACGATACCTCGTGCGGTGTTGCGAGATTATAGCGGAAGGTCATTCCGTTCGAAACCGATTTCGGTTCTGGCTCATATCCCTTTACCGTCACCTCGGCGTAATCGTGTCCGAGCGCAAATTCTTTAAGCATAATTCCGTTTTTGCCGAGTGCTTCCCTGAGCGAAGACTCGTCACAGCAGGCAAGGTCGCCTATCGTATGCACTCCGATACGCTCGAGCGCCTTTACGGTAGACGCGCCGACAAAAAGCAGGTCGCCCACGGGCAGAGGCCACACTATCGAGGCGAAGCATTCGGGCGGAATAACCGAGGTCGCGTTCGGCTTTTTCAAATCGCTTCCGAGCTTGGCGAAAACCTTATTAAACGAAACACCGACCGAAACGGTTATGCCCAATTCCTTCAAAATACGCTCGCGTATATCGTCGGCTATCTTTTTGCCGTTCCCGAACAGCTTCAACGATCCGCTTACGTCGAGCCAGCTTTCATCTACCCCGAACGGCTCGACAAGGTCGGTGTACTGATAAAAAATATCGTTCATCCTGCGCGACATTTCGGCATACAAGCCGTAAGTCGGGCGGACAACGAGCAAATTCGGACATTTTTTCTTTGCCGACCACACCGTTTCGGCGGTTTTCACGTTGTATTTCCTTGCGAGCTCGTTTTTCGCAAGCACGATCCCGTGCCTGTCCTCCACGCTTCCGCACACCGCCATCGGAAATTGTGCGTATTCGGGGTGCAGTGCCGTTTCACAGGATGCAAAAAAAGAATTCGCATCGCAGTGCAGTACGGTGCGGTATTTTTCGGGCGCTATGCCGTTTTCGTGAAAATTCGACGTTCGGAACAAGGGCGATCCGTCGTTCGGTCCCATATACATTGTCTGATTACCTCTTATCAATTCTTCCCGTATATGATACCACCCGAACGTTTGTTTGTCAAGAACATTTGTTCTTGCGTGGGAAATAAAAAGGACGGCTTTTGCCGTCCTTGGTTTTTTTATTTGTTTTCGGTTTCGCCCGATTGAACCTCGTCGATAGATTTGGTGACGCTGTGCTTGATCGGAGTCCATTCAACCTTTTTGAATATAGCCGCTATTGCGATAGGACAATAGGAGAGCATAAATATCGGAAAGGTGAAGAGATATTTGATCATTTTGCCGGGCGGGCAGTCGATAACCTCCCATTCGGTGATAAGGGTTATGAAGCCGACGACGAAAATCAACATATAAATTATCGCGCAGAAATAGAGCAAGGGCACCATACAGAATTGCAGGAATACCGAAAGCTCGGGATAATCCGCAAAAATGGTAAGACCGTAGATAAATTCCGCGATACAGCAGCAAATCGAAAGAATGGTAAACATAAGCGCGGGAAAAATCGTCATAAGCATATCGTAGCAGGCGAACGAGCCTCTGAATATGCCCTTGAACAGCTTTGCGCCGTATTTACCGAATACCTGATAAAAGCCCTTCGACCAGCGCAAGCGCTGATTCCACGACTGCTTGAAGGTTTCGGGCTGTTCGTCATAAACGATAGAACCGCCGCTGTAACCGATCTTTATGCCGCGAACCGCCATATCGGTAGAAAATTCGATATCCTCGGTAAGAAGGTGATAGGGCCAGCCGTTGTTGCTTTCGATAATATCCTTGCTTATACAGAAGCCGGTACCCGAAATAGCGCAAGAGGTGCCGAAGCGCATTCTTGCGTGGTTAAGATACTTTGCTTCACGCAGGAACCAAAGCGAATAGCCTGCGGAAATCCAGTTGGTGCCGTAGTTTTTGGAATTACGGTAGCTGGTAAGCGCTTTATATCCGCGATTGAAGTTTTTGTTCATTTCCTTGACGAAATTTTTATCGACAAGGTTGTCCGCATCGAAGATTATGTATGCGTCGCAATCATCGTTTTCGGCAAGAAGCTTTTTAAAGAGAAAATCAAGCGCATATCCCTTACCGACAAGCTCTTTGTTGTTACGCTCGAGAACGATCGCGCCGTGCTCTCTGCCGACCTGAGCAGTGGAATCGGTACAGTTATCGGCAATAAGAAAGACCTTTATAAGCTCCTGCGGATAATCCTGACGGTTTATACTTTCGATAAGGTGACCGATAACGTTTTCTTCGTTACGGGCACTGATAACCACGCCGAATTTGTTTAGTTTATCGCTTTTAACGGGATCGGATTTATCTTTTCCGAGAAAAACCCAGAATATATATATAAACTGATAAAGATAGCAAAGTACAAACGAGGCGGTGAGGATTATATTACATAAAGTAAATATATCTTTAATCTCCACGATATGACCTCCGCGGTTAATTGATTTTTATCGATTATACTACAATCGATGACAAAAGTCAATCCCCGCCTTCAATCTTAAAATTCTCGGCGGGGATTTTTTGCTTTTCTTAAATCTTTGCGGCTATTGCCTTCAAGAATTCCTCGGTATTTACCTGAGTTTTATTTTCGAGCGTAGAAATAATGCAAAGATCCTTAGTCATAACGCCGCTTTCGATAGTATCGATAGTAGCCTTTTCAACCTTTTCGGCGTATTCAACAAGCTCTTCGATTCCGTCGAGCTCGCCGCGCTTTTTGAGCGCGCCGGTCCAAGCGAAAATAGTTGCGACGGGGTTGATTCTTACGGGAACGCCCTTGAGATAATCGTAATAATGGCGCTGTACCGTGCCGTGAGCCGCTTCGTATTCATAATATCCGTCGGGAGAAACGAGAACGCTTGTCATCATTGCAAGTGAGCCGTACGCGTTGGATACCATATCGCTCATAACGTCGCCGTCATAGTTCTTGCACGCCCAGATAAAGCCGCCTTCCGAACGGATAACGCGCGCAACGGCATCGTCGATAAGGGTGTAGAAGTATTCTATTCCCGCTTCTTCGAACTTTTCTTTATATTCGTTTTCGAATATTTCGGCAAAAATATCCTTAAAGCGATGATCGTAGGTCTTGCTTATGGTGTCCTTCGAGGAGAACCAAAGATCCATTTTCATATCGAGCGCATAATCAAAGCAGCTTCTCGCAAAGCCTTCGATGCTCTTATCGATATTATGAACGCCCTGAATTATACCTGCGGTTTTGAAATCGTGGATAAGAGCGCGGGTTTCGTTGCCGTTTTTATCGGTAACGACAAGCTCTGCCTTACAGCCCGCATCGACCTTCATTTCGGTAGCCTTATAAATATCGCCGTAAGCGTGGCGGGCGATAGAAATGGGCTTTGTCCAGTTGCGAACATAGGGAGGAATTCCCTTGACGATTATAGGAGTACGGAAAACCGTGCCGTCGAGAATAGCGCGGATGGTACCGTTGGGGGATTTCCACATTTCTTTAAGGTTATATTCGGTCATTCTCGCCGCGTTGGGAGTGATGGTTGCACACTTGACCGCAACGCCGTATTTCTTCGTAGCGTTTGCCGAATCGATAGTTACCTGATCGTTCGTTTCGTTACGGTGCTCAAGACCGAGATCGTAATATTCGGTTTTAAGATCAACAAAAGGAAGGATAAGAATATCCTTTATCATTCGCCACGCGATTCGGGTGGTTTCGTCGCCGTCCATTTCGACAAGCGGCGTTTTCATCTGTATCTTTGCCATTTTTATTCTCCTTTTTTGCGTTTTTGTGGGGGAAAAGGGCTTTAGCCCTTTGTGTATTCGAGCAAGCCGCCCGCAAGTATTATATCGCGGTCGCGGCCGGAAAGCGAGGAAACGAGCTTGATTTCTTTTCCGTTCGCATTAAGAACGATTTCTCTGCCCTCTTTTATGCAGTTTCTTACGTCGGAAAGCACAAGCTTATCGCCGAGCTCGATCGAATCGTAATCCTCTGCATTTGCAAAGGTAAGAGGAAGAATGCCCGCATTTACAAGGTTTGCCGCGTGGATTCTTGCAAAGCTTTTTGCGATAACAGCCTTTACGCCGAGGTAAAGCGGAACAAGCGCCGCGTGCTCGCGCGAGCTGCCCTGACCGTAGTTTTCGCCGCCTATTATAATACCGCCGTTCTTTTCCTTTGCACGCGCGGGGAATTCCTCGTCACATACCTCGAAGCAGAAGTTGGAAAGATAGGGGATATTGGAGCGATAAGGAAGTATTTTCGCACCTGCAGGCATAATATGGTCGGTTGTGATATTATCGCCGACCTTCAAAATACATTCGCAATCGATAGTATCGGCAACCGGTCTGCTTTCGGGGAAGGGCTTAATGTTGGGACCGCGAACGACTTCAACGCTTGCCGCTTCTTCGACCGTCGCGGGCTTAATAACCATATTATCGTTTATCATAAACTTGGACGGCATTGCGAATTCGGGCATTTCGCCGATCGTTCTCGGATCGGTAAGCACGCCGGTAAGCGCGGAAATCGCCGCTGTTTCGGGGCTTACGAGATATACCTGCGCGTCCTTCGTGCCGCTTCTTCCGAGGAAGTTACGGTTGAAGGTACGCAAAGAAACGCCTGCCGATTGGGGCGACTGTCCCATACCGATACAAGGTCCGCAGGCAGATTCGAGGATTCTCGCGCCTGCATCTATCATCCAAGAGAGCGCACCGCTTGCCGCAAGCATATTATAAACCTGCTTACTGCCGGGAGCGATAGAAAGGCTTACGTTATCGTGAACGGTTTTGCCCTTCAAAATATGTGCAACCTTCATAAGATCGACGTACGAAGAATTGGTGCAGGAGCCTATGCAAACCTGATCGACCTTGATATTGCCGATTTCTTCGATAGATTTAACGTTATCGGGGCTGTGAGGACAAGCCGCGGCGGGAACGAGCGAGGAAAGATCGATATCGACAACGAGATCGTATTCCGCATCGTCATCGGCTTTTAATTCGATATATTGGTCTTCTCTTCCCTGCGCCGCAAGGAAAAGACGGGTGTTTTCATCAGAAGGGAATACAGAGGTCGATGCACCGAGCTCCGCACCCATATTGGTAATGGTTCCGCGTTCGGGAACGGTAAGAGTTTTAACGCCCTCTCCGCCGTATTCGATAATTCTGCCAACGCCGCCCTTTACGCTCAAACGGCGAAGCACTTCGAGAATAACGTCCTTTGCCGAAACCCAATCGTTCAGCTTGCCTGTAAGGTTAACGCGAACCATTTCGGGCATGGTAATATGGTAAGCACCGCCGCCCATAGCAACCGCAACGTCCAAGCCGCCCGCGCCGAACGCAAGCATACCCAAGCCGCCGCCCGTGGGGGTGTGGCTGTCGGAACCGATAAGCGTTTTGCCGGGCACACCGAAGCGTTCGAGGTGCACCTGATGGCAGATACCGTTACCGGGACGCGAGAAATACAAGCCGTATTTCTTCGCACAGGTGCGGATATACAAATGGTCGTCGGCGTTCATAAAGCCGTTCTGAAGCGTGTTGTGGTCGATATATGCAACCGAAAGCTCGGTCTTAACGCGAGGAATTCCCATAGCTTCGAATTCGAGATAAGCCATAGTACCCGTTGCGTCCTGAGTAAGCGTTTGGTCGATACGCAATCCGATAGGCGAGCCCTTTATCATTTCGCCTTCTACAAGATGCGCCTTGATTATTTTTTGTGCGATTGTCAATCCGGACATTTTATATTATCCTTTCTGTCTTCAAGCTCTATATAAGGCAATCTGCCGTGGAAGGTACGGTAAGCGGGGCGCATTATGCGGCGGCAGGTGATAATTTCCTCCAACCGATGCGCGCACCAGCCCGAAAGACGGGCGATAGCAAACAAGGGGGTAAACATTTCCTGCGGGATATTGAGCATACGGTAAACGAGTCCCGAATAAAGATCGACGTTCGCGCAGATCGCGTTGCCGTCCTGCATTTTGTTCTGCAAAAGCGCGGGCGCGAGTCTTTCGACAGCGTGAAGAAGCTCGAAATCCTCACGCATACCGAACATATCGCAGTGCTCCTCCGCCGCCTTACGCAATATCTTTGCACGAGGGTCGGAAAGCGTATAAACCGCGTGTCCCATACCGTAGATAAGACCGCTGTGATCACCGACCTCTTTATTGAGCTGGCGTTTAAGATAATGTGCGATTTCTTCATCGTCCTTGTAATCGCGCACGCCTGCTTTTATTTCGTCAAGCATTTTGACAACCTTAATATTCGCGCCGCCGTGACGGGGACCCTTGAGCGCGCCTATACCTGCGGCGATAGCTGAAAAGGTATCGGTACCCGAAGAGGTAAGCGCACGCACTGCGAAGGTCGAGTTGTTACCGCCGCCGTGCTCGGCGTGAAGAATAAGGCATTTATCGAGAAGCTTTGCTTCCTCGGGGGTGAATTTTCTGTCGAAGCGGAGCATCGAAAGAATATTTTCCGCCATACTCTGACCGGGTATGGGCGCGTGAAGCACGAAGCTTTCATTATCGTAATAGTGCTTTTTAACGCGATAAGCCGCTGTCATTATCATAGGCATACGCGCAATTATCATAAGCGACTGACGAAGCACGTTTTCGATAGAATTATCGTCGGGGTTTTCGTCGTAGCTGTAAAGCGCGAGCACGCTTCTCGCCAGCTTGTTCATAATATCGGGGCTGGGAGCGCGCATTATCATATCGTCGATAAAAAATCTCGGCGGCTCGCTGTATTCGTCCATAATAGCATCGTAAAAATCGAGCTCGTCGGCTGTGGGAAGCGCACCGAAAAGCAAAAGCCAAGAAGCCTCGTCGTATCCGAACCTATCTCTTCTTTCGTTCGCGTTTATAATATCCTCGATACTGATACCGCGGTAAAAGAGCTCGCCTTCGCAGGGGACGCGTTCATATTCGTTAATAACGTAGCCGTGCACGTTACTTACTCTCGTAATGCCCGCAAGCACACCCGTGCCGTCGGGGTTTCGAAGTCCGCGCTTGACACCGTATTTTACGTACATCTGGTCGTCAAACGCGCTGTGCTCGCGCAACGCATCGGCGAGCATTTCTATATTAAGCTTGTTACTCATAAGCAGTTCATCCTTTCGTTTCGGACAATTATAGCAAGATAAAACGTCCTTGTCAACCAAAAATGCAACGAAAACGCAAAACCATTGCATTTCCGTTACATATTTTCGACCCTTTAAGGATATTTGATTAACATTTTTGCAATTCGTTGCAATTTATATTGCATTATTTCGCGTTTACGGTTTCGGAAAGCAAGTCCTTCATCGAATACATACCCGCACTCTTACCTGCGATATATTCCGCCGCCTTGAGTGCGCCTTCTGCAAAGAGAGCACGGCTTTCGGCAGTATGCTTAAGGCTTACCGTTTCGCCATTGCGCGACAAAAGCACTTCGTGCTCACCGAAAATTCCGCCGCAACGGATCGATGAAATACCGATTTCGTTGTCGGGACGGACAGAATGGCGCGTAGCGCGTTCGGTTACAAATTCGGTTCCTTCGGGCATAAGCTCCGCAATGCCTTCGGCGATCATAAGCGCGGTACCGCTGGGGGCATCGAGCTTATTGCGGTGATGCTTTTCGATAATTTCGATATCGCAATCTCCGCCCAATGCATTATATGCGGTGCGGCAAAGATCGATAAGCAGATTTATACCGAGCGACATATTGCGCGAGCAAAATACCGCGCGCTCCTTCGAAAGCTCGGAAAGCATGGCTTTTTCGCTTTCGGTGTGGCCGGTAGACGCAACGATACAGGGAATACCCGTTCTGCGTGCAAAGGCGCAAATTTCGGGCACTGCCGTATGGTGAGTGAAATCGATAAGCGCGTCCGCTTCTTCGTTCACCGAATCGAGAGAGCTGTAAAACGGAATATCGAAATCGGGCGTGCCGAATTTATCGACAGCGGCGGCGATTTCCACACCGTTTCTGCAAGCGGCGGCAATGATTTCCCTGCCCATTCTGCCGCAAGCACCGTTGAGAATTATTTTCATAAGTATACCTTAATTATTTAATAAGATTATGCTCGCGCATCAATGCGAAAAGCTTTTCATCGTCACTTTCATCCATCGGGCAAAGCGGCATACGGAATTCATTGTTGCAGAAGCCCATTTTTGCAACCGCAGTCTTTACGGGGATGGGGTTGACCTGCATAAAGAGGCCGTTCATAAGGCGGAGATATTTAAGCTGAAGCTTTGCCGCCTCCTTGAAATTGCCCTCGAGGCAAAGCTTTGTGAGCATGTGCGCTTCTGCGGGCATAACGTTCGAAAATACCGAAATGGCACCGATAGCGCCCATCGACATAAGAGGAACGATCTGCTGGTCGTCGCCGCTGTACATATCGATATCGTTACCGCAGGCTTCGAGAACCTCCATCATAAGTAAAAGGTTGCCGCTTGCTTCCTTGGTTGCAACGATATTTTCGTGCTTTGCAAGTTGTTTATAGGAATCAAGGCTGATGCAGAAGCCGGTTCTGCCGGGTACGTTATACACGATACAGGGAATATTCACCGAATCCGCAACCGTATTGAAGTGCGAAACGATGCCCTTCTGAGAGCACTTATTGTAATAAGGAGTAACGAGCAAAAGACCGTCTGCACCAGCACGCTCGGCAAAGCGCGAAAGATCGATAGCGTACTGAGTATTATTGGAGCCGGTGCCCGCGATAACCGGAACACGCTTGTTTACCTTTTCTATCGCAAATTCGAGAACGCGCTTGTGTTCGTCGTCATCGAGAGTTGCGGGTTCGCCCGTGGTTCCGCAGATAACGAGAGCATCGATACCGCCGTTTATCTGAAATTCGAGCATATTTTCCAAAGCGGCATAATCAACCGAGCCGTCTTTGAAAGGGGTGATGAGTGCGGTAGCCGTACCCTTGAATATAGGTTTATTTACAGACATAATTTTTCCTCCGCGGATAACAAAAATATATTCAGTATATTTTATCACCATATATCCGAAATGTCAATATTTATAGCGTTCATAGACGCTATTTTTTGATTATTTTGCATTACTTATTGACAAACAACCGCAATATGTTATATAATGACCAAAATAAAATATTAAATCAAGGGGAAAACTATGAAAAACATATTGAAAGCAATATCGTTAATCCTTCTTATCGCGCTTTCCTGTACGTTTTTTGCCGCCTGCAACGGAAGTTCCGACGAAAGCTCCAACGCTGATTTGTCCGAAAACACCGACGACGGCTTTTACGGTTATCAGGTTCCGGAAGGCTTAAATTACAACGACGAGGTTGTTCGCGTTCTCACGCTCGGCAGCTATCAGATCAAGCCCGAAGACAACCCCGAATACAGCTCGGAAAAGGCTTCTGCAGTAATTTCCGCGGCTTCCGAATGTACCCGTAAGGTAGAACAGCTTCTCGGCGTAGTCGTTGAAGAAGAAGCAATCTCTACCGGTTCTCGCTACGGCGGTCCCTTCTATCAGCGCGTTGTTAACGATGCGATGAGCGATACCGCAGACTATCTCTTCGTAATGCCCGCACTTACCGAAGCGGCTATGCTCGCAAGCGACGGTCTTCTTTACGATCTCAACACACTCGTAAATCTCGATAACCCTTGGTGGTGTAAGGAATTCAACGACGTTGTAACCATCGGCGGCAAAACCTATTTTGCATCGGGCGATATCACCACCGTAAGCCTTGCGTCCACTATGTTCGTGGTATTTAATAAGGAAATCGAAAGCAAGCACGGCTTGGCAAACAAATACGGCTATGAATCGATGTACGACATGGTCGATAAAGACGCCTGGACACAGGACGTTATGTTCGAAATGGCAAAAACGGTTTACGTTGACTCGAACGAAAACAACAGATGCGACCCCGACGACTTGGTCGGTATCTCCGCACAGCACAACGTAGTTTATTGGCTCCTTCGCTCCGGCGGTATTAACGTTTGCACCGTTAACGACGATGCCGCACCTTCCCTTAACGTTAAAAACGAACGCGCACTCAACCTTATCTACAACGCTCAGGAATACTGTCAGGACCCCAAATCGGGACTTGTTATCGCAGACGAATACAAGGATTACGAAGGACCCTTCAACCCCACCGTTGAAGCGTTCTATGACGGCAGAGGACTTTTCTTCTTCAATGCATTGAGCGCTATGGACGCGATCCGTTCGATGAAAAACGACTTCGGCGTTCTTCCCTGCCCCAAGTTCGATGACACTCAGGAAAATTACACCTGCAACGTTGGCGCTTGGACCTCTAACTGTATTGCTGTACCCACCTCGGTACACGAAAGCCAGCTCGAGCTCGCAACCCACTTTATCGAAGCTCTCGGCGCAATTTCTCACGAGCTTCTTACTCCTACATATTTCGAACAGACTCTTCAGTACCAGATCTCGCGCGATGACGATTCGATGAGAATGCTTGATCTTATCAACAACAACCGCGCTCCCGATCTTTCCGAAATGTACCGTTGGGGTAATTTGATGCAGACCATCGCAGATATGCGTACACAGCCTATCGGCACCTTCGTTTCGGCATACGATGCGATCGATGAACAGACCATTATCGAAATCGAAGAAACCTTGGAATTCTTCCGAAACAGCAAAAACTAAAATCGTATAAAATGCAAGAAAGGACAGCCTCGGCTGTCCTTTCACTTTTATGCGCGAATGATTTCATCAAAAAAGATAAGCAACAAAAAGGACAGCCGAAGCCGTCCTTTTAATGTTATCAATTCATGCGCGATTATGCAAGCACGATCTCCTTGCCCTGTTCGGAGGAGTCATACATAGCCTGCATCATAGTTGCGGTGATGATTGCCTTGTCGATGTGAGAAGGAAGCTTTTCGCCGGTCTTGATGCAGTTGATGAAGGAATCGATTTCCTTCTGGAACATTGCATGATCCTTGTACTTGGGCTTGAAGTCGATAAGAGTATTGCAGGAGGTAGTATACATAGTGAAGTCGCCGCCGTAGTTAAGACGGATACCTGCTTTGGTGCCGAGGAAGTCGATATAGGTTTCCTGAACGCCGATATTCTGTGCCCATGCGCCGTTGAGGGTGATGGTGGGACCTTCGGTACGAACGAAGCCGGTTACGAAGTCGTCAACGTCATAGGTACCGTTGAGATCCTTGGTGTCTTCAGACCACATGCCGTTGTAAACGTAGTTGGGCATATCCACGCCGAGCTTGGAGAAGGCCTTTGCGGAAACGGTGAGAGGCTTGGGGTCATCGGTGCAGTACATAACGATATCGAGGAAGTGTACGCCCCAGTCGATGAGCGCGCCGCCGCCTGCGATTTCCTTGGTGGTGAATGCGCCGCCGAGACCGGGAATGGAACGGTGAGCACGGAAGGAAACGTATACGTGGTAAACTTCGCCCAGTTCGCCGGCGTCGATCAGCTTCTTGATTTCGTTAACAGCAGTGTTGAAACGGTTAACCACACCAATGTTCAGGGTCAGACCGGTTTCGTGCTGTGCCTGCTGCATGGTCAGAGCTTCTGCATAGGTTCTGGCAGCGGGCTTTTCACACAGAACGTGCTTGCCGGCCTTCAG
>JAZTXJ010000137.1:0-14782 GCA_045636285.1 Eubacteriales bacterium | reverse complement strand
AAAATAAAGGTATAAGGAGTCAGCTATGACAGTAAACGAAGCTTTAAAACAAATCGAAGCGTTCGAAAATACAAATTCCGCGCTTAATCACGCCGCAGGCATACTTTACTACGACGGCGATACCGTAGCACCCGAAGGAAGCGTCGAAATCCGTGCACTCACTCTCGGCGAAATTTCGCGTATGTCCTACGAGCTTATAACCGCCCCCACTTTTATCGAAGCACTCGAAACGCTTAACGCTAACCTCGAATCGCTTTCCGAAATCGATCGCAAAAAGGTAATCGAGCTTTACCGCGAATACGATGAAACCCGCAAAATTCCCATGCAGGAAATGGTGGATTTCGAAATGCATCTCACCGAATCCTCTGCCGTTTGGCATAAAGCGAAGGAAAACAACGATTTTGCATCCTTCGAGCCCTATTTGCAGAAAACCTTCGATACACTTAAAAAGTTCGCTTCCTATACCGATCCCGAAAAGGATCCCTATGAGGTCTGCCTCAATAAATACGAACGCGGTCTTACAAAAGAAAAATGCGATAAATTCTTTGAAGCGCTTCGTGCAAAGCTCGTTCCGCTTATCGCTCGCGTCGGTGCGGCAAAGCAGATCGACGATTCGGTTCTGCATCTCAATTACCCCAAAGCACAGCAGATGAAGTTTACCGATTTCCTTGTGGATATTATGGACATCGACAGAAAGCACTTCGGTGTCGGCGAAACCGAACACCCCTTTACTATCAATTTCACTTCCAAAGACGTTCGTATCACCACTCATTACTATGAGGATAACCTCGCAAGCTCGCTTTACAGCGTCGTTCACGAATGCGGACACGCGCTCTACGAGCTTAACTCCATGCCCGAGCTTTTCCGTACCTCGCTTGAAGGCGGCGTTTCTATGGCAATACACGAAAGTCAATCCCGCTTTTACGAAAATATAATCGGCAGAAGCAAGCCCTTCTGCTCTCTTATCCTTCCGTTCCTCAAAAAAGAGTTCCCCGAACAGCTCGGCAACGTCGATGAAAACGAATTCTACCGTATGATCAACCGTGCAGAACCCTCGCTTATACGTACCGAAGCAGACGAGCTCACCTATGCGCTTCACGTAATGATACGCTACGAGCTCGAAAAGAAAATGATGTCGGGCGAAATCTGCGCGAAGGATCTTCCGGGCGAATGGAACAAGCTTTATAAAGAATATCTCGGTGTCGACGTGCCCGACGATAAGAACGGCGTGCTTCAGGATTCTCACTGGTCGAACGCAAACGTCGGCTATTTCCCGTCCTATGCGCTCGGCTCCGCTTACGGCGCACAGCTTCTTAACGAAATGAAGAAGGACGTCGACGTCGAAGCATCGATCAACAGCGGCAAGCTTACCGCTATAAACGATTGGCTTCGTGAAAAGATCTGGAAATTCGGCTGTCTTTACGACCCGACCGAGCTTTTCAATATGGTTTGCGGCGAATTCGATCCCGAAGTATACGTCGCTTATCTCGAAAATAAATTCACCGAGGTGTACGGCTTATGAGCTACCTTGTAGATGAATGCATTCTCGATTCCGGCGATAAGGTTATCATCCGCTGGACCGACGGAACCGAGCAGAAGGCAGTCTATAAAGATACCTACGGCTATAACCACTTTTTCGATACAGTCCCCCCGAGCGATAAGGAAATAAGGCTTTCCAACCACTTTATGCGCTTAAAGGGAATACACGTAAGAAAAGACGAAGAATAATGAAACTAATTGACCTTCATACCCATTCAAACTGCTCCGACGGCTCTATGACACCGAAGGAGCTCGTTGCACACGCCGCATCGCGCGGGATTTCGGCTATCGCCCTTTCGGACCACGATACCGTCGCGGGTATCGATGAAGCGATCGAAGCAGGGAAGGAATACGGTGTTGAAATCGTCCCCGCGATCGAATTTTCGGTGCAGTCCGCGACCGAAACGCACATACTCGGCTTTTATATCGACCATAAAAGCGAGCTTTTGAAAAGTGCGCTCGAAAAAATCAATAACGTTCGCCGGCAAAGAACGCTCAATACCTGCAAAAAGCTTCAGTCGCTCGGGTTCGAAGTAACGATCGAAGAAGCACTCGAAATAGCACCCTCGGGACTTATCGGCAGGGCTCATTTTGCGCGTATTTTAATGGAAAAGGGATACGTTCAAAGCGTTAAAGAGGGGTTCGAAAAATACCTTGCCAACGGCAGACCCGCATACGACGGCACGCAGGCGCTTACGGCTAAAGAGGCGGTTGAGCTTATAAATTCGATAGGCGGTGTTGCCTTTGTCGCGCATCCGCACTTGATAAGGCTTAACGATGCCGATTTAAGAAGCTTCCTTTTGTCTTTAAAATCGGTCGGTCTGTGCGGTATCGAAGGCTATTACAACGAATATACCCCCGAAATGCAGGAATATTTCCAAAGCCTTGCAGCAGAGCTCGGACTTCAAATCAGCGGCGGAACCGATTTCCACGCAAAAATGAAGCCGCATATCGAAATAGGTATCGGGCAGGGCGGTATGCAAATACCCTATTCGGTGCTCGAAAATATTAAAAATACAGTTAAAGCGAAAAATGAAAATCAATCCTGATTCGGCATTGTCGATAATCAAAGAAAGAATAAAATCGCACACCTCGGAATCCCCGCTCGTAATCGCAATCGACGGTATGGCGGCATCGGGTAAAACGACCTTTGCGGAAAGACTCTCACTGCCCGTTATACATACCGATGATTTTTACCGTCCCCGCAATCAGCGCGGTGAATTGGAAATAAGCGATTATTCGGGCAATTTCGATTTGGAACGCTTCAAAAAAGAGGTTGTCGCAAATATCAAAAAAGGCAAGCCCTTCCGCTATGGTGTTTTCGATTGCAAACAAGGAATTATCACGCACGAGGAAGCGATTTCGGAATATAACTGTATTGTCGTCGAGGGCGCATACAGCACGCATCCCGAGCTTGGCACCTATGCCGATATAAAGCTGTTTTTCGAAATCGGAAAGCAGGAACAAAAAAAGCGCATTATAATGCGTAACGGCGAAAAGGCATACAAGGCTTTTTCTTCGGTTTGGATTCCCGCAGAGCAACGCTATCACACGTTTTATAAAATCAAAGAAAATTCAGATATAATCGTATCAACAGAGGTATAATATGGGACAGTTTAACTATATCGAAGACAAATTTTATCTTAACGGCGAAGAAATACAGATCCTTTCGGGCTCTATCCACTATTTCCGTACCGTTCCGGAATATTGGTACGACAGACTTTTAAAGCTCAAGCAATGCGGATTCAATACTGTCGAAACCTATATCTGCTGGAACCTTCACGAACGTAAAGAGGGCGTGTTTGATTTCACGGGAATTCTGGACCTCGCAAAATTCATCGATACCGCAAACGAGCTCGGCTTGCTTTGCATAATCCGTCCCGGTCCCTATATTTGTGCCGAATGGGATTACGGCGGAATCCCCTCGTGGATGCTCACCCACAGAAATATGCATATTCGCTGTATGGACGAAGAATTTTTAAAATATGAAACCCGTTATCTCGATAAGGTTTTCGAAATCGTTCGCCCCAGACTTATCACAAACGGCGGCAATATTATAATGATGCAGGTCGAAAACGAATACGGCTCGTTCGGTAACGACCACGAATATATCCGCTTCCTTGCCGATTATTACCGTAAAAGCGGAATAGATTGCGTGCTTTTCACGTCCGACGGACCTTCCGATTTCTTCTTCGGCGGCGGCACTATCGACGGCTTGCTGAAAACCGGTAATTTCGGCTCCGGCTGGAAGACCTATTTCGAATTTATCCGCAACTATACTCCCAAAAAAGAACCTGTTATGTGCTCTGAATTCTGGGAAGGCTGGTTCGATACCTGGTACGGACCCCACCACAGACGCGAACCCGATGACGTTGCCGAAACGGTAGACGGAATGCTCGGTGACGGCGGCAACGTGAATTTTTATATGTTCTGTGGCGGCACCAATTTTGCGTTCAATAACGGTGCAAACAAGTTTGAAAAATATGACCCCCAAACAACGAGCTACGATTACGACGCGGCGTTGACCGAAGCGGGCGATCTTACAAAGCGCTTCTTCGAAATCCGTGCGGTTGCCGAAAAGTATTTCAAAAACCTTCCCGAGCTTACCGTTACCAATACCCCCAAAAAAGCATACGGAAAGCTCGAGCTTAAAGAAACCGCGCCTTTGTTTGCAAACCTTTCTAACCTTTCTTCTCCCGTAAAGAGCTCTCACCCCAAAACAATGGAAGAACTCGGCGCGGACTTCGGCTTTACGCTCTATACCACCGAAATCGATTACCCTGTCGAAGCACCGCTTATTATCGAACCGATACGCGACCGCGCGCTTGTGTTTATCAACGGTGAATTCAAGGGCGTTAAAGAGCGCGACCGCCAAAACGATGACATAACCGTAAAATGCCTGCGCGGCGAAAAGGTAAAGATCGATATTCTTATCGAAAACCTCGGCAGAATCAATTACGGCACCGAAATGGCGGATAACGAAAAGGGACTTGTCCGCTCTGCACGAATCGGTCAGCAATATATGTTCGGCTGGACAATGTATCCTCTCACAATGGACGATATTTCACGCCTCGAATTCAATGCATTGAACGGCGGTACCGAAATGCCCGCATTCCTGCGCGGCGATCTCAAAATCGAAGGAACACCCTGCGACAGCTTCCTTGAGCTTAAGGGCTTCCATAAGGGCTTTGTAAAGGTAAACGGCTTTAACGTCGGCAGATATTGGAACGATGCGGGCCCCACCAAAACCCTTTATATCCCCGCGCCTCTTCTTAAAGAGGGAAGCAACGAAATTATCGTTTTCGAGCTTCACGGCTTTGAAGAGCCTGTTATCGAATTCAAGGACGAACCCGATCTCGGCTAAAAATTATACCGGAGGTATATATGCTCAAAAAATCGATCGCGCTTTTGCTTGCGCTGATATTTTTCCTTGTTCCCGCTTCTGCCTGTGCGGATAATTCCGAAGAAATGCTCGGCGACGTAAACTTCGACGGCAAAATCAATCAGTACGACTATATCCTTGTCAGAAGAAGCTACTTCGGAACCTATCCGTTGTCCTCTGCGGAATTCGCGGCGGCGGACGTCAATAAAGACGAAGTTGTAAATCAGTACGACTATATTCTTATAAGCCGTCACTACTTCGGTACGTATACTATCGAACAAACCGTCAACGGCGGAAACGACGACGAAAACAACGGCGGCAATAACGGCGAAAACAACGGCGGGGAATATACTCCCGAGCTCGTTCAGATACCGAACGTGGTAAGCCTTGGCAAGCTTTATACCATATCCCCCGCACCCGCAAGCAATTACGAGGATACCTATAATACCGAGCTTACCGACGGCGTTTTCGACAAATCTGCAGGATATACGTCGGGCGTATTCTGCGGTTTGAACTCTAATTTCGAAATTGTCGTCGATCTCCGCGAAGACGGAAAACAGCTCAATAAATTCGAGCTTTCTTATCTCAGCGTGAACGAAGCGGGTGTAAATGCCCCTGCGAGCGCAAGCATTATGGTTTCCGACGATTCGAATAGCTGGAAATCGCTCGGCGAAATGAATCTCCCGCAGTTCGTTTCGGGAA
This sequence comes from Eubacteriales bacterium, assembly GCA_045636285.1. Taxonomy (GTDB): domain Bacteria; phylum Bacillota; class Clostridia; order Oscillospirales; family CAG-382; genus Coliplasma. Next base: position 9,159 of record JAZTXJ010000137.1, on the reverse strand, counting down.
CGGTTCAGCGCGCCGTGCTCGAGCTCGGAACCGAGCTTTCCGCGAGATACGTTAAATTCGAAGTAAAGAGAAAGGCTTCTTGGGTGTTTATCGACGAGGTATTCGTATATTCCTCTATCCCCAAGTATGCCGAAAAGGCTCAAACAAAGCTCGAAAACGCGTACTTCACAACCTCTCTTACCGAAAAACAGCTTCAACGCAATATCGAATCGGTTAAATCGGGCAAGGTGTTTAACAGTGCGAACGGCACCGTGAACGTCGCCGAAAAATGCGGCTATACCGTTAAAAACGGCAAGCTCGACCCCCGTACCGAAGATACCGCGGCGACGCTTACCGACGGCAGTGTGCCCGGCTCTGCGTTCGAACGCGAGGTTTGGGTGGGATTTGAAAGCGATAAGGGCTTCGAAATCACCGTCAATCTCGGAAATCTGCGCGATGATATATACTCCTTCTCGCTGTTTGCCTTCAACCGCGAAACCTCGAACGTCGTTTTGCCTTATTATATCGACTTTGCCGTAAGCACCGACGGTAACAGCTTTACCACTGTCGGAAGAAGCTACGGAATCGAAAGCGTTCAGGAAAACTACGAATACCGACTTTCACTCGATAAATGCGTAAAAGCGCGCTACGTTCGCTTTACCGTATCGGAACGAGATGGATATGCGTGGTTCGAAGAAATATGCATTTATGCAAATACCAACGAAAAAGTCATTCCCGAATCGATGTACGGCGATTTTGATTTTGTAACAACGACCATACCTTCCTATTGGACGCAGGGAAGCGACTACAATACGACACAGAACCTCATTCTCGGTAAACCGCAGGAAATCACCCCCGATAATTATTTGGCTTACCAGAATACCTCGAAGGGAAATTCGCCCGAATCGCTCGGACTTTTGACCGACGGCAAGGTTACAACCGACGATTATTGCTATAACGGCCAATGGTTCCACTTCACTGCGGGCGGCGGCAGAAGCGTATTTTATGATTTCGGTCATATTTCTGCGGTTTCCTCTTTCAGCGTAAGATTTCTCGATTACGGCGATTGGGCAATAGAAATCCCCGAAACGTTAAAGCTCGTCCTTTCCGAAAACGGCGAGGATTGGTATCTTGCCGCGTCTATAATTCCCAAATCGAACGGTTCGGACTTCTTAAACGTTACGGGCACGCTCGATAAAGCATACCGTGCGCGCTATGCAATGATATATATGGACGTGGGCTCTCACGTTTTCCTCGATGAAATCACCGTAAACGGCAAAAAGAACGTTTCCTCTGCTTCGAAGCTCGATTCTCTTTCCAAATATAAGGTTAATAAGGGAGAATACAGCGACCACGGATATGCCGCACCCTCGAAGGACCTTTTGGGCGGTGCAGAGGACATCTGCCTTATCTACCATAACGGCAGTGTAAAAATGAACGAAGAATTCTTTAAGCCCTACGTCGGTTACGTCGATCAAAGCGGAAAAATTGTCGATACCTTATTTGACGGCTATTTGTTCCTTCCCACGACGGGAACACTCCCCAGCGGCGGCAGACCCTATGGCACCAATACCGCTTCCGATTGGAACGGACTGTTCGATGCACTGTTTACCTCGGGCATCAACTTCGATGCGCTCAATAAAACCGCCGAAACTACCAAAAAATCACTCGGGCTCGATGAGCTCAAGCTAAAGGTTTACGTCGCAATTCCGCACATGGACGATACGCTTTACAATTTCGGCGATATCGACCTTGATGGCGATAACGAAAGCTTAACAACGCTCGAAGGAAGAATATACGTAGCGCAGACCTACGCCGAACGCGTTATAAAGAAATTCAATGCAAACGGTTATAAAAACCTCGAGCTTTGCGGATTTTATTGGTTCCACGAAACGATTTCCGGAAACGACGTCGAAACCTCAAAGGCTGTCAACGAAATGTTCGATAAGCTCGGATACCAGCTCTTCTGGATACCCTATTTCAACGCATCGGGCTTTTCGAATTGGGAAGAATTGGGCTTTGACGTAGCCTGCTATCAGCCGAACTATGCGTTCAGCGCAGAGGTAGACGTATCCCGACTTGAGCACGCAACCATCGCCGCAAAGGCATACGGTATGTGTATCGAGCTCGAAATCGATAACGCGGCTCTGTATGACGACAGATTTTTCGAAAAATACATGAACTACCTCAGCAAAGGTATCGATTACGGATATATGGACGGCGCAATCCACATGTATTATCAATCGACCAATATATTCGGCGACGCTTCGCGCTCGACCGATTCAAAGGTACGCCTTATATACGATTATACCTATCAGTTCATCAAGGGCACGCTCGATCCCATCCCCGAAAAGCCGAAGAATATGCGCGTTGAATGCGATACAAACAGGGTATTCAGCGGAACGCTCGCAAACGATTCCGAACAGGTAACGCAGTTCAGACTCGCTTCCTCTGCTTCGCACGGTGTGGTAACGGTTACCAAGGACGGTAAATTTGTATATTATCCCAATAAGGATTTCAAAGGAACAGATACCTTTACCTATCAGATAAGCCACCGTCTCGGCTGGTCTGAAGAAGTTACTGTCACAATCGAGGTTGAATAGAATGAACAAATTCAAAATGTGCCTTTCTCTGTTCGGTACATTCTTCAAAATCGGTGCTTTTACGATCGGCGGCGGCTATGCAATGCTGCCGCTGATCCAACGTGAAGTTGCCGAAAAACGCAAATGGATAGATGAATCCACAATGCTCGATATCGTCGCCATTGCCGAATCCACACCGGGCCCGATAGCGATAAACACCGCAACCTTTGTCGGTACTCGCTCTTGCGGCTTCTGGGGTGCCTTTTCGGCAACGCTCGGCACGGTATTGCCCTCGTTTTTGATGATCACCTGCCTTTCCTTTATTTTGGAAAGCGCCTTGCAGTACGAACCCGTAGCGTTCGCCTTTAACGGTATTCGCGCAGGCGTTATCGCCCTTATCGTAAAGGCGCTGTGGGGTATGGCAAAGCAATGCCCGAAAAATTTGTTTTCGGCGATTCTTGCCGTTGCCGCATTCTCGGTCGATCTCTTTACAGGCATTAATCTGCTGTTCGTGATCCTCGGCGGTGCTCTTATCGGTCTTGCCGCCGCGTTATTCGTAAAGGGGAGGGAACAGAAATGATATATTTGGAGCTTTTTCTCACCTTTCTTAAAATAGGCGCCTTTACCTTCGGCGGGGGCTATGCAATGCTTCCGCTTATGCAGCAAGAGGTTCTCGACCACGCGTGGATGAGCGAAGAACAGCTTCTTAACTTTATCGCGGTTGCCGAATCTACACCGGGCCCCGTTGCGATAAATATGGCGACCTATATCGGCGTGGAAACGGGCGGTCTGCTCGGTGCTGTTGTTGCAACGTTCGGTGTCGTTCTGCCTTCGTTCGTAATAATTCTTCTTGTCGCAAAATTCTATGCGAAATACAAAAACAGCTTTGTTGTAAAAAGCTGTCTTACGGGCTTGCGCCCCGTTGTTGTCGGCCTTATCGCGGCGGCGATCATTTCGCTCGGTATGGGCGTGTTCTTCCCTCTGGGAATATCGCTTTCCGCACTTGATTTCGGCTTCTTCAGCTCGCTTGTCATTTTCGGCATAGTTGTTTATTTCGCGTTCAAAAAGGTCAACCCGATATATCTTATCCTCGGCTCTGCGGGCTTGGGCATTATTTCGGGCTATGCCGAAAAGCTTTTGTTTTAACCGAACAACCTTTACAGTTCTATAATACAATTAAAACAAATCTATAAAATAGGAAGGATACAATAGCAAAAAAAGAAAGGCGGTTTTCTATGAAAAAAACTCTTCTTTTGTTGCTTGTTGTTTCCTTTTTATTATCCTCTTTTTCGGTCTTAAGCTTAACCGCTTCCGCGGAGCTTACAAAAGCCGATGCGCTCGACGGCTATGAAAATATCTGTCTGACCTATACCTTCGATTATTACGCGGGCGGAGATCGCGGTGCACACACCGAAGAAGAGCTTCTTCCGTACGTCGGCTATTACGACCGCGAAGGAAAGCTTACCGATTACTTTTTCGATAGCTATCTATTCCTGCCCTGCGTGTCGTTCGGTCCTTCGGGCGGTTCGATGGTCGGCTCGTTTGCGGATCCTTCCAACCTTGAAGATTGGTCTGCCTATGTAAACGATACCTTCAAGGAAGGCTATAACGTCGATGCGCTCGATTCTGCATTCGGCAGGGTAAAGCAGGAGCTCGGCGATACTTCTGATCGTAAAGCGGGTGTTTTCTTCACTATCCTTTACCCGATACATACCCAAACCGAATTCGGTATGATCAACGGCGAAAATCTCGATTTTTCGAATAACGAAGATCGAAAAAAGGCTGTTAAGTGGATTATCGATGAACAGATCTCGCTCTATACCGCAGGCGGATACGAAAATCTCGATATGGTCGGCTTTTATTGGTTCGAGGAATATCTCTTTAATTACGAATACACACAACAGGATATAGAGCTTTTCAATTACGCGGCGGATTATCTGCATTCTCTCGGCTTGAAGTTTATATGGATTCCGTGGTACAACGCAAACGGCACTGCTGATTGGGACGAGCTCGGATTCGACGTCGTTTGTATGCAGCCGAACCTCTTCTGGATGGATAACCCCGATTACAATCGCGTGCAAACCAGTATCGGCTATTCCAAGGAATACGGTATGTGTATGGAAATGGAAATCGATCCGCTTGCCTTTTACAGCGCCGAACACTTAAAGCGCTACCTTATTTATCTCGAAGACGGTATGAAATACGGCGCGATGGATTCGATAAAAATGTACTATCAGGATAAATCCCCCGCAGTATTTTATCAGGCTTGCAAGTCAACCGAATTCAAAAAACGCTCGATATATGAGCTCACCTATAAATACGCAAAGGGCACGCTTACCGAAGACGATATAAACGCGGTGCGAGAGGGAAGGTATCCCGATCAGCCGCCCGTACCCGAAGTTCAAAACCTCGGCGACGTCAATAACGACGGAGCGATCGATCAATACGATTACATTCTTGTAAAGCGCCATTTCTTCGATACCCGCCCGCTTGACGATGAAGAATTCAAGCGCGCCGACGTAAATAAGGATTCTCTTATCGATCAATACGATTATATTCTTATCGCAAGACATTATTTCGGAACCTATACGATAAAAAGCTAACCAACCCAACGTATAACAACAAAGAGGGCTGTCGCAAACTTTAATTGCGCGACAGTCCTTTTTCTATTGCAAAAATAAATGTTTTATGTTAAAATTAATTAAATATAAACAGGAGGCTTGTAATGAAAAAACTGCTTTCGCTTATCCTTGTAACAGCAATGCTTGTTACCGCATTTTCTTCATTTTCGGTATCTGTTTCCGCCGATTTCCCCGATCCGAAGGAAGCAATGGACGGCTACGAAAATCTCTGTCTGACCTATACGTATAACCCTACCAGAGCCGATTTCGGCAGACACACCGCGCAAGATTTGGCGCCCTACGTCGCATATTATGACGTAAACGGAAATATCAAGGACTTTTTCTTCGATAGTTATCTCTTTCTTCCGTGTATGCAATACGGCGTTTCGGGAGCAAGAATGCATTACGATACAAGCAATCCGACAAAGGCTGTCGACTGGGAATCCTACGTAAGCGATACCTTCCACGAAGGAACCAACGTCGATGCGCTTGAAACCGCGTTTGGCGAAGCCAAGCAAAAGCTCGGCGATTCCGAAAGAAAAGCGGGCGTTGTATTCACAATACTTTATCCCGGCTACGGTGAAAAGAATTTCGGAAGCTTGGGCGGAAGAAATCTTGATTTTTCGAAGCTTGACGACCGTAAATATGCTATAAAATGGATCATCGATGAACAGATAAAGCTCTATAACGAAGGAAATTATCAGCACCTCGATCTTATCGGCTTCTATTGGCTCGAGGAATATTTCGTTACCTACGGCAATCAGAATGAAAATAAGGCTTTATATAAATATGCCTCCGATTATCTGCATTCTCTCGGCTTGAAATTTATCTGGATTCCTTGGTATCGTTCTCAGGGCTACGCGGAATGGAAGGAGCTCGGCTTCGACGTTTCTTGCATGCAACCGAATATGTTCTGGCAGACTACACCCACACCGAACCGCGTGCCTTCTACCGTTAAGGAGTGTGCATCGCTCGGTATGGGCACCGAAATGGAGGTCGATGGCAGAGCACTCGTCGATAACGGATATTATAACCGTTATCTCGACTATCTTGAGGGCTGTATGCAGAACGGCGCGATGGATACGATAAAAATGTATTATCAGGACGGTAAGCCCGGAGTTTATTACCGTGCCTGCTATTCGGAAAAAGAAATGTCGCGTTCTGTATACGATCTTACGTATAAGTACGCAAAGGGCACGCTTACCCAAGAGGACATCGATGCCCACAGAATGCCCGAATTCTCATTTGACGAAGACGTTGTATGGCGTTCCTTCAAAAAGAGCTATACCACCTCAGGCGCTTATTGGGACGGCAACGGCGCGCAATATCAGAATATCGACGGCAAGGAGCTTACAGACGGCGTTATCGGCGTCAGCGATCTTGGAACCGAATGGCATCCATTCCATATAACCCTTCTCGATTCCGATAATAGAATGAGTGCGGTGGTCGATCTCGGCGAGGTATATAACGATCTGACGCATTTCGGCGCACATTTCAGTCATATATCAGACTACGGCATCGGCGACCCGGGGGATATTCGTATTTCGGTTTCGACCGACGGTGTTGTTTTCAAAGATATAGCAAATCCCGAGCTTATGTTGAACGGTATTACTTCTTATGTGATACATCACACGGCGCCCGTAACCGCACGCTACGTGAAGCTCTCGTTTGTAAATGCAAATTATAATTTCGTGTTCTGCTCCGAGCTTCTTGTCGGCGCGGGCGAGCCCCCGAAGGTCATCTATAAGAACGGCGATATTAATAAGGACGGCGTGATAAATCAATACGATTATATTCTTCTGAAGCGTCATTATTTTGGTACGATTGAGCTTACGATTGATGAAAAAACGCGCTCGGATATCGATAATAACGGAAAAATCGATCAATACGATTATATTCTTATCGCAAGACATTATTTCGGAACCTATACGATAAAAGGCTAACCGACCCAACGCATAAAAACAAAGAGGGCTGTCGCAAATTTTAATTGCGCGACAGTCCTTTTTCTATTGCAAAAATAAATGTTTTATGGTAAAATTAATTAAATATAAACAGGAGGCTTGTAATGAAAAAACTGCTTTCACTTATTCTTGTAACAGCAATGCTTGTTACCGCATTTTCTTCGTTTTCGGTATCTGTTTCCGCCGATTTTCCCAAAGCGGACGAGGTTATGAACGGATACGAAAACCTTTTACTTACCTATACCTATAACCCCAACGGTTCCAATAACGGACGTTTTTCCCCCAATGATTTCAAGCCCTACGTCGGCTATTACGATCAACAGGGCAATTTAAAGGATTTCTTCTTCGATAGCTATCTTTTCCTGCCCTGTATGGCATACGGCGTTTCGGGTGCAAGATTGCACTACGATACCGCAAATCCCACAAAGGCTATTGACTGGGTCGATTACGTTAACGATACCTTCGCAGAAGGCACCAACGTCGATGCGCTCGAAACCGCATTCGGCGAGGTAAAGCAGAAGCTCGGCGATTCCGAACGCAAGGCGGGCGTTGTATTCAGCATTCTTTATCCCGCACACGGACAGTCGGACTTCGGTGAGCTCGGCGGCAAAAAGCTCGATTTCACAAAGCTCGAAGACCGTAAATATGCGATAAAATGGATTATCGACGAACAGTTGAAGCTCTATAACGACAGAGGATACGAGCATCTTGACCTTATCGGCTTTTATTGGCTCGAAGAATACGTCGTTACGCACGGCAACAAAGAAGAAAACAGACAGCTTTATCAGTATGCAGGCGATTATCTCCATTCTCTCGGCTTGAAGTTTATATGGATTCCGTGGTATCAGGCAAACGGATACAAGGAATGGAAGGATCTCGGCTTCGATGCCGTTTGTATGCAGCCCAATATGTTCTGGGAAACCGTTCCCACCAAAAACCGCGTGGAAGATACCGTTGCGGAATGTAAGCTTTACGGTATGGGCACCGAAATGGAGGTCGATAACCGTGCTCTTTTGAGCGGCGAATACTATAACCGCTATCTCGATTATCTTCAGGGCGGTATGAACGGCGGCGCCATGAACTCCCTCAAAATGTATTATCAGGACGCAAGAAACGGTGTTTATTACAAAGCGTGGGAAGCAAAGGACGAACGCTCCCGCTCGATTTACGACCTTACCTATAAATATGCTAAGGGTACCCTCACTCAAGAGGATATAGTTGTCTCCCGCAGTCCCGAATTCTCGATTTCCGAAGATGTAAATTGGCGCTCCCACGGCAAAAAATACGTTGCAACCAAAGCTTATTCCGACGGTAACGGCGCGGAATATCAGAATATCAACGGCAAGGAGCTTACCGACGGCGTTATCGGCTATACCGAGCTCGGTACCGAATGGCATGGCTTCCATAAATCGCTTCTCGACCCCGATGGAAGAATGAGCGTAACCGTCGACCTCGGCGCTATTTATAAGGACCTCACTCACTTTATGGCGCACTTCAGCCATATTCAGAACTACGGTATCGATGACCCTGCCGACGTAAGAATATCTGTTTCTACCGACGGAGAAAGCTTCACCGAAATCGCAGCGCCCGAACTGGAGTTCAGCGATATAGCGGCATACGTCAGCTATCACTGCGAGCCCGTTTCGGCACAGTATATTAAATTCTCCTTCACTAATTCAACGTCCAATTTCGTATTCTGCTCCGAAGTGCTTGTCGGTGCAGGCGATCCCCCTTCTCAAAACGGCGATTCCTCGAAGAACGATTCCGCTACCGAAACCGAATCGGCAACAGACAACGAATCGGGCTCTGACGAAAGCGTTTCCGAACCTACAACCGATAATAACGGCTCGAATTGGTATATCTGGGTTATCGCAGGTGTGCTGGTTGCGGTCGCTGCCGTTGTTGCGGTAACCGTTTTAAATAAAAAGAAAAAGCAATAATTTATCACCACGGAGTATATAATGGAATTAGTGGCAACCTGTCTTTTCGGACTTGAAGGAATTCTCGGCGAAGAGA
>JAZTXJ010000136.1:0-8314 GCA_045636285.1 Eubacteriales bacterium | reverse complement strand
TTAATGTTCCAATGACACACAATGAAATTTTCGAATAAAAATTTTAGGGAGAGAGTGCGAGAGAACCCCTTTTATAAAAGGGGTTCTCTCGTAATTTTTTATTAAATTGACGTTACTTAATAACGTAGGTACCGAAGTAGTGACGAGCGATAAGGAGGTAGTCGTACTGGTTAACTACGCCGTCCTTGTTTACGTCTGCGCGGGTGAATTCGCTGTCGGTAAGGGTACGTGTTGCGAAGTGGTGACGCTTAACGAGGATGTAATCGTACTGGTTGATAACGCCGTCGTCGTTAACGTCGCCGAGCTTGCCCGTGGGTTCGGTCTTTTCGGGAATGGTGAGGTAGATAAAGCTCGGGCTGGAAACGTTGGTGTCGATCGCAAGCTTGTCGGAAGCGCTGACGCCCAATCCGTCGAGCTCGAATTCCGCACCTAAAAGTCCGCCGTCCTTTGCCAATTCATAAGCGCTGTTGTTCTTGTATACGCAATACAGGAATCCGCCGTTGGGAACGGTAACGGTGTGGCATTCGTTGCTGTTCTCGTAGCACTTGGTTGCAATATACTTGCCGTTTTGCTTTTCAACGGTGTAAACAACCCAATCCTTAGAAATGTTCTGACCGATAACGTTTGCAACGGTCTTGCCATCGCCCGAAATAATCATCGATTCAAAGGTCTGCCAGTTGTAAAGGTTAACGTGCGAAACCTTAACCGCAACCTGATTATTGCTTGTGTTGTCTTCAACGTATTTTGCGTACTGTGCGGTGCAAATATAGCCTTCGGAATAGTAATCGATATATTCGGTGGTGGTGGGAATGCGTAACGTATCGAGATTCAAGCCGCTGAACTGAACCTTGTCGCCGATTCTCAAGCTTCTGATAGCCGAAATCGAGGCATTCGCGCCTGCGTTTTTAAAGTTGACGTTGTGTTCGTCGTTGTTGAGGGTTATCCAGTCGTTGCCTGTGTTCACAGCATATACGAATCCGCCTTCGGGAATAGCAAGAGGAGTAGCGGAGCCGTTGCTTGCGCCGTCGGATTTTTCAACAAGCTCGTAAACGTTTTCAAGTCCTTCAACAGGCTTGAACGACGCGTGTACCCACCAACCGCAGCCGGTGTATTCCTGCGTGAAGATAGAGCCTGCGCCCTCTGCGCTGTTGTCGTTGAAGTGGGTTACCCAGAAGGTCTTGCCGTCCTTAAGCTCGGCTTCCTGCTTGTAATCAACGATAGTTGCATAGGAAAGCAGATCTGCTTCGCCGTCAACAACCGAAATGCCGTTAAGGGTGATCTTCTGACCTGCCTCGAGAGAAAGCGCTCTCTTTGCGTTTGCGGAGTCGTCCGAATAAAGCGCGATAAGGATTTCGCTGACTGCAAGGGAGATTTCGGGAACGCCCTTGCCCTCGGTAACGGAGGAAACGACGTAACCGCCGTCGTTTTTAGCGGCTACGACCGAAATTATGCTCTGATCGTTCGGAACGTTAGTCGCGGGATTTGCCGCGGAGGTATAGATAACGCTTCCGCCCTCGGTGAGCTTTTCGTTTATTCCCGTGACGTAAACGAGCGATTTTTCGGGAGCGGAACGGAGCGCGGCTTCGACCTCGCTCAACCAAACGAAGCTTCCGTTGGGGGTAACCGAGAAGCGAACGTATCTGGTGCTGTGTATTTCATCGGATACTGCGGTGATAACCGTGGTGTCCCAAGTGCCCTTTTGGTTTGTGATATTGAAGGTAGTCTTTAAATTTGTCTGGGATGCAATTTCGGTCCAATCCTTGCCGTCATCGGAAATGTAAACCGTGAGCTTTGCGGGCTTTTTAATGCCCCAGCCGCCGTCGGATGCGGCGTAAGCGCTGAAGCTGTTAACCGATTTTACCTCGCCCAAATCGACGTCGATATTAACGGTCAACGAATTGTTCCAGCCGGAATATCTTCTCGTGCCGCCGTCCGGAGTATCCTTTTCACCGTCGGTAAGGCGAAGTCCGTCGTCGTCAAACGCGTCGTTACGGTTGGGTGCGGTGGTCGTGTAGCTTGCGCCGTTCGAAACGACAAACGGTGCGCCCGTTGCGGTGTCGATAAGTGCGTTAAGAGTGCTCGAGCAGGCAACAAGCGCTTCTGTATCAAGCTCGGAAGCAGAGATAAGAGCCTTTGCTTCGGCAAGAGCTTCGCGGATAAGCTCGATAATTTCGGGGCTGTAATCGCTTGCGACAAGCGATTCTGCCTTTTCGACAGCGGAATAAATGTCGAGAGTATAGGTAAAGGTGAATTCCGCACCGTTTACGAACGTGGTTTCAACGTCGCTGTCTGCGGTGTTGTAGCCGCGAATTGCGGGGGTCGCAACGGTAATGTGTGCGCCTGCCGCACCGACAAGAGTGTGGGTATAGAGAGAATTGCCGTTTTCGTCGACACAGTTGATAGTCATTTCTGCTCTGTTCGTGCCGTCGTAAACCGCTTCAAGATGTTCGGAAATATATTTCGCAAACTGCTTTCTGCCGTAATCGGAATGGTGGATACCGTCGCCGCGTTCAGCAAAGCGATTCATATCCTCGAATTCGCATTCATAGTAGATATCAACGATGGTGCAATCGTTGGCAATAGCAAGCTCACGCATTGCGTTGCAGAAATCTAAAACAAGGTCGGAGCTGTAATCAAGACCGTATGCACCGGGGACGTAATAACCGCTGTTTGCATTAACACGGCTGGGGGTGACGATCAAAACGTCGCTGCCGATAGCCTTTAATTCCTTAATAAAGTAATCAAGGTTGCTTTTGTAGGTTGCGAGCGAAACGTTGGGGTTGCCGCTCGAAATAACCATAGCCTGATCGTTCATACCGATACAGATAATAACAAGATCGGGGTTTTTGTCGAGCACGTCTGCTTTAAAGCGTGCCATAACGTGATTAGTGGTGTCGCCGCCGACGCCTGCGTTAATAACGTCAACGCCGAGATAATCGCTCGTGCTGAGATAATAGGGATAGGTCTTTTCGCCCGTCGCAGAGGTAGTGCCGCTTGCGGTGGTGCCGAAGCGCGTCATACTGTCGCCGAGCGCGATAATGGTTTTGCCTTGGAGTGCGGTGGATGCGGCAAACGCGGTAAAGGGAAGCATTGCCGTAAGCATCATCGCCGCGAGCAAAAGCGCGAATATGCGTGTGGTCTTTTTCATTTCGATTCTCTCCTCTATTTATTTTCTTTACCCTTATTTTATAACACAACAAAACGTTTGTCAAGAAAAACAAATTCCTCCGCGCACATAAACACACGATTGTGTTATTTCGCCAATAAGCCGCCGCGATTAGCACTTTTCTATATATTCCGCCAGAATTGTTAACAATTTATCCCATATTTTTTTAGCAAAAGCTATTGACAAACCGAAAGAACGGGGTATAATAAAGGCAAGATTAGCACACACCGTTAACGAGTGCTAACAAAAAAAACAAAAAGGAAAGGCGATATATGGAATTAAACGAACGCAAAAAAGCGATACTGCGATCTGTTGTGGACGCATATATCGCAACCGGCGAGCCCGTCGGCTCGAAGTATTTAACCGCGAATGCCGATTTCAACGTTTCGAGCGCAACCCTTCGTAACGAAATGAACGCGCTTGAAAGCATGGGCTATCTCGAACAGCCGCACACCTCGGCAGGACGCGTCCCCACCGCAAAGGGCTACCGCACCTACGTCGAAAACCTTATGGGCAGATACCTGCTTGCAATGGAAGAGGTCGAGGTGCTCGATGAAATAATCGAAAACAAGCTCACAGAGGTAAACGCGCTTATGGAGGAAGCGAGCCACGCGATAGGCGAGCTCACCAACTACACCTCGTTCGCGTTTATCGGCGGAAGCGGCACCGAAGCGGAACGCTACGAAACCGTGCTTATCGGCGAACACGATTTTCTGCTCGTTATGATCTGCAAGGACGGTTCTGTCCGTTCCCGTCAGGTCAAAACGCAGGAATCGCTCGATAACAGCGTTCTCGAAACCGCAAAAAACGCACTGAATAAATATTTTTGCGGCATCACTCCCGAACAGGTCAATCTGAATACCGTTATCGAATTCGAATCGGCAATGGGCGAGCACAAAGCAATAGCGACGATGCTTTTACGCGTGATAAACGAAATGTTCAATTCCTTCGATAGCGAAAAGGTACACGTCGACGGCGTTACGAAGCTGCTTTCCTACCCCGAATTTTTCAACGTGGCAAAGGTGCAAAGCGTACTCTCGATGATCGAAGAAAGAAAGCGCTTTTCCGAGCTGATGAAAAAAGCGGTGCCGGGACAAACGAGTATCGTTTTCGGCGAGGAAGCGCAGGATATTGCACCTCCCGGTACGGGATTCGTGTTCCACCCGATAACCGTCGGCGGCAAGGTAGTCGGCGCAGTGGGTGTTATAGGTCCGAAGCGAATGGATTACAAAAAGGTTATCGCCTCGCTCGATTATTTTGCAGAAAGCCTTACGGGGCAGATAGATAAAGAATTAACCTACGGCAACAGCCTGATGATAGGAGAAAAACAGCAATGAACGAAGAAAAGATAAACGAAGCCGAAGAAACCGCAAGCAAAGCCGAAGAATCGGCAAAGGAAGAAGGCAAGGGCAAGGAAGAAAAGGTTTCGAAGAAGGCACAAAAGGAAATCGACGAGCTTAAAAACAAGCTTGCCGAATACGACGACCGTTATTTGCGCCTCGCCGCCGAATACGACAACTACCGCAAGCGTACAATAAAAGAAAAGAGCGATGCTTATGCCGATGCATACTGCGATGCGGTCAAAGCAATTCTCCCTCTCGCAGACAGTCTTGAAAAGGCGCTTGAATTCTCGCCCGATGACGACGGCATCAAAGCACTCAACAAGCTTTTTGCCGATATTCTTTCCAAGCTCGGCGTTACGGTTATCGAATCGAATGGCAAAGAATTCGACCCCAATCTCCACAATGCGATAATGCACGAGGACGATGAAACGCTCGGCGAAAATCTCGTGGTGCAAACCTTCCAAACCGGCTATATGCTCGCCGAAAAGGTTATCCGTCACGCAATGGTAAAAGTAGTAAACTGATCATATTTATATAAACAAATCATCTCTGTATAAAAGGAAGGTAACTAATTATGTCTAAAATCATCGGTATCGACCTCGGTACAACAAACTCCTGCGTAGCAGTATATGAAGCGGGCGAGCCCGTAGTTATCGCAAACGCCGAAGGCAACAGAACCACCCCCTCGGTAGTTGCATTTTCGAAAACAGGCGAAAGAATGGTAGGTCAGGTAGCAAAAAGACAGGCTATCACCAACCCCGACCGCACCATTATCTCTATTAAGAGAGAAATGGGCACCAACTATAAAGTAGGCATCGACGGCAAGAACTACACCCCCCAAGAAATCAGTGCAATGATTCTTCAGAAGCTCAAGAGCGATGCGGAAGCATATCTCGGCACCACCGTCGATAAAGCTGTTATCACCGTTCCCGCATACTTCTCCGACTCTCAGCGTCAGGCAACCAAGGACGCGGGCAAGATCGCAGGTCTTGAAGTAATGCGTATTATCAACGAACCCACCGCGGCGGCTCTCGCATACGGTCTTGATAAGGATATCGACCAGAAGATCCTTATTTACGACCTCGGCGGCGGCACCTTCGACGTTTCGATTCTCGATATAAGCGAAGGCGTATTCGAGGTTCTCGCTTCCTCGGGCGATGCAAGACTCGGCGGCGACGACTTCGACGAAAAGGTTATGAACTGGATCGCAGATACCTTCAGAGCAGAATCGGGTATCGATCTCAGAAACGATAAAATGGCTATGCAGCGCTTGAAGGAAGCGGCTGAAAAGGCAAAGATCGAGCTTTCCTCGACCATGTCCACCAACATCAACCTCCCCTTCATCACCGCAGACGCAACCGGCCCCAAGCACTTCGACGCAACCCTTACCCGCGCTAAGTTCGACGAGCTCACCCGTGATCTTGTCAACAGAACCATGACTCCCGTTAAGCAGGCGCTTTCCGATGCAGGTCTTTCGGGCAGTCAGATCGACAAGGTTCTTCTCGTAGGCGGCTCGACCCGTATCCCCGCAGTTGCAGACGCAGTTAAGAACTTTATCGGCAAAGAACCCTTCAAGGGCATTAACCCCGACGAATGCGTAGCTGTCGGCGCGGCTATTCAGGGCGGCGTTCTCAGCAAGGACATCGGCGGCGGTCAGGTACTCCTGCTCGACGTTACTCCCCTTTCGCTCGGTATCGAAACGCTCGGCGGCGTATTCACCAAGATTATCGACAGAAACACCACCATTCCCGTTAAGAAGAGTCAGGTATTCTCTACCGCGGCCGACAATCAGCCCTCGGTTGAAATCCACGTGCTTCAGGGCGAACGCGAAATGGCGGCAAACAATACCACTCTCGGCAGATTCAGCCTCGACGGAATCTCGCCCGCTCCCAGAGGTGTTCCTCAGATCGAAGTAACCTTCGATATCGACGCAAACGGTATCGTTAACGTTACCGCAACCGATAAGGGCACCGGCAAGGAACAGCACGTTACCATTCAGTCCTCGACCAATATGAGCAAGGACGCTATCGACGCGGCTATCCGCGATGCGGAAATGCACGCCGAGGAAGACAAGAAGCGCAAGGAATCGGTAGAGGTCAAGAATATGGCTGAAAGCCTTGTGTTCCAGTGCGAAAAGACTCTTGAAGAAGCAGGCGACAAGCTTACCGATGCAGAAAAGCAGCCCGTACGCGACGCTATCGCAAAGCTCAAGGAAAGCGCGGCAACCGACGATATCGAAAGAATCAAGGCAGATACCGATGCTTTGCAGAAGGCAATTTACGAAGTAAGCGCAAAGCTTTATCAGCAGGGCAACCCTCAGGGCGATGCAGGCGCAGGCTTCGACCCGAACGCACAGGGCGGCTTCGGCGGCAACGCAGGCGGCAACGGCGATTATTACGATGCCGACTTCACCGACAAGAGCGAAAACTAATTTATAAATATTCCACCCATAAGCGAAAAAGAGAGGCAAAAACCGTCCTCTCTTTTCGCGGGTATATTAATATATACCATTCGGGCACGAGGTACATCAAATGGCAGAAAAAAGAGATTGCTATGAAATACTCGGCATAAGCAAATCCGCCACCGACGAAGAAATAAAAAAAGCGTTCCGCAGAAAAGCAAAGGAGTTCCACCCCGATGCAAACCCCGGCGACAAGGAAGCGGAAGAAAAGTTCAAAGAGGTCAACGAGGCATATTCGATACTCTCCGACCCCGATAAAAAAGCGCGCTACGACCAATACGGCTATGCGGGCGTCGATCCCTCTGCGGGAGGCGGCGGCTTTGGCGGCGGATTTTCGGGCGGGTTCGATATGGGCGACATATTCGATATGTTCGGCGGCATTTTCGGCGGAGGCGGCGGCTCGCGAAGCCGTGCAAACGCGCCGATGCGCGGCGAAGACGTCGGCGTTCGTATCACTATCGATTTCAACGATGCGGTTTTCGGCTGTAAGCGCGATATTTCGTTCAACCGTATCGAGCATTGCCACAGCTGCGGCGGAAGCGGTGCCGAAAAGGGCACGAGCGCACAAACCTGCCGTAAATGCGGCGGCAGAGGCAGTATAACCGTACAAAAGCGCACCCCCTTCGGTATGATGCAGAGCTCTGCGGTGTGCGACGAATGCGGCGGCAGAGGTAAAATTATTCAAACACCCTGCCGTGATTGCCGCGGAAGCGGTACGGTAAGAAAAAGCAAAACGCTCGAGGTCAATATCCCCGCGGGTATCGATAACGGTCAGCGTATTTCCTTGAACGGTCAGGG
This sequence comes from Eubacteriales bacterium, assembly GCA_045636285.1. Classification (GTDB taxonomy): domain Bacteria; phylum Bacillota; class Clostridia; order Oscillospirales; family CAG-382; genus Coliplasma. The sequence continues at coordinate 546 of JAZTXJ010000136.1, read as the reverse complement.
CGATTGCGGTGCAAACGGCGGACCTAACGGAGATTTGCTTATTCAGGTCAACGTACGCAAGCACGATCTGTTCATGCGCGACGGATACGATATTTATTACGAGCTCCCGATCACCTTTGCCGATGCAACGCTGGGCGCGAAGCTCACCGTCCCCACCCCCGACGGAAACGGCGAGCTCACCATTCCCGAAGGAACCCAAACCGGCACCACGTTTTCGGTGCGCGGCAAGGGCGTTCCGAGAATCAACAGCAAATCGCGCGGCGACCTTTATATTACCGTCAAGGTCGAAACCCCGAAAGGACTTTCGCGCAAGCAGAAGGATCTGCTCGAGGAGTTCCAGAACAGCTTATCCGATAAACACCACGCAAAGAAAAAGAGCTTTTTCGACAAGTTCAAAAAATAACGTTTTGCAAAGGAGATTTCGCTTGAAATCTCCTTTTGTGTTGCCGTTTTTTTCGCGTTTGTTATTGCAATTTAGTTGCAGTTGTGCTATATTTATATATTGAGAAATAATCGATAACTATACCCATACGGCAGAATAGGAAG
>JAZTXJ010000135.1:0-2327 GCA_045636285.1 Eubacteriales bacterium | reverse complement strand
GAGAACGGTTATGGTCGCATAGCGTGCGGTTGCCGCGCTGTCGTCGCAATCGTACTGAAGCTCGATAACGCCGTCGTTACGGACAAGCTCCCATGCTTCGGGATAGGTGAAATCGAACTGAACGGCTTCGTTGCCGGCGCCGTTGCCCGCAAGCTTCATACCGTCCTGAATAACGACTTCGCTTTCCGAGCCGTTGCAGGCGCAAAGCGAAAGCGCGAGTATTGCAGAAATTAAAACAAGTAAAAATCTTTTCATTTTAATGCTCCTTTATTCCTTATCGAAGGTAAGCGAGTGTTCTTTTTTGGAATCGATATAATAAATCTTTTCTATTTTTCCGACGTTTTCGAAGGTGAATTTGACGTAACCCTCTTCATCGGTTTCGATCTTTCTTTTTTTGCCTGCCGTGACGTAAAGAGTGATATAGAGATTGCCGTCCAAAACGTAATATTCGTAAGCGCAGAAGCTTCTGCCGACCTTTTCGCAAAGGAATTTACCGCTTACACTGCCGTCGCGGTGAAGGGTAAGCTCTTCGCAAGAAATATAGTTATATTCAAGCTCGCTTTTATGATAATTGTATGCGAGATAGGTTTCAAAAGCAACCCCGAAGGTTATCGCAAGAAGGATTATAAAAATAACGGCGCGCCGCATAAAAATACTCCTTAATCTGATATTATACCTATTATATCATTATTTTACAAAAACGCAATAGCGAAATGCCCAAAATTTCGTAAGTAATTTATTTGCGGAATTTCTTTATTTTTATAATAGCTTGTGTTATAATAAGCAAAATTCGATTATTTTGGAGAAATATCCCGATGACCAACACAAAAAACGGCGCGAATCCGCTCGGATACGATAAAATACCCACGCTTTTGCGTAGGTTTGCGACCCCGAGCGTCGTTGCGATGCTTGTCAGTGCGCTCTACAACATTGTTGACCAGATATTTATTGGCAGATACGTCGGCACGCTCGGCAACGCGGCGACCAACGTAGCGTTCCCGATAACGACTATCTGTATCGCTATATCGGTGCTTTGCGGTGTCGGCGGCGCTTCCTGCTTTTCGATAGAGCTCGGAAGAGGCAAAAAGGAAGATGCGAAGAGCTGTATCGGTACCGCGCTTATAACCGCGGGTGTGCTCGGTGTTATATATGCGCTTGTTTCCTTCTTCCTCGGACGCGGAATGTTGACTTTGTTCGGCGGAAGCGGTGTTACGCTTGATTATGCGGTAAATTACTGCACTTATCTTTCGCTCGGTATCCCCTTTCTTATTCTCGGCAACGTAATGAGTAACTTTATCCGCGCGGACGGCAGCCCGAAGTTTTCGATGGTTTGTATGGCAAGCGGCGGTATTGTTAATATTGTGCTCGACGCTATTCTCGTGCCCTATGGCGGCGTGGAATGGGGTATGCAGGGTGCGGCGCTCGCTACCTCGCTTTCGCAGATCTTTTCGTTTGTTGTTTCTATATTATATATAAAGCGCTTCAAGAGCGTTGATTTCAAGCTTCGCGAAGCATATTTTTCGCTCAAGCGTGCGTTCCGTATCTGCTCGCTCGGTATGAGCAACTGCGTTAACCAGCTTGCGATACTCGTCGTGCAGATAAGCATGAACAACCAGCTCGACGCTTACGGTCTGCTTGAATACGGCGAAGAGCTTCGTCATATACCCCAAGCGGCGTTTGGTGTTGTTATAAAGGTAAATTCGATCCTTATTTCGTTCTTTGTCGGTATGGCGCAGGGCTCACAGCCGATTGTCGGATTCAATTACGGCGCGAATCAGTGGTACCGCTCGAAGCACACCTTTAAGCTTTCGGCGCTTATCTGCTTCGGTGTTGCGGCGGTAGGGTTTATCATCTTCCAGACGGTGCCCCACCTCGTTATTTCAATTTTCGGCTCGGGCGATGCGGCTTATAACGAATTTGCCGAAAAGACGATGCGTATTTTCCTTTCGATGATAATGCTCAACGGCGTTCAGATGACTATTTCGAACTATTTTTCGGCGATAGGCAAGCCGATAAAGGGCATTATCCTTTCGCTTATCCGTCAGGTTATAATTATCGTTCCGCTTATGATAATACTCCCGCTTTATATGGGCTTGGACGGGGTTCTTTACGCCGCTCCGATAACCGATTTTATTTCGTTTGTCGTTGCGATGGTGATGATTATTAAAGAGTTTAAGCTTGAGGGTTATAAGGTTAAGTAGGGAATTGAAAAAAGAGTTGCGTAAAGCAGCTCTTTTTTTGTTGTGGGGGAGTGTAAAATAACGTATTATTCATTTGAGTGACGGTACGAATGTAGGAGCGGCAGGCGACGCACGCGTCGCAATGAT
>JAZTXJ010000134.1:0-18102 GCA_045636285.1 Eubacteriales bacterium | reverse complement strand
AACAGAAGCGGCAAGTTCTCGGAAGAGCTCGAAGAATATATCGAAATCCCCTCCGACGTAGTTCCCTTCGAACAGCGCCCCTGGATGAAGTGCGCGGAAATCACCGACGTGCTTATCGAAAAGATCCAGAGCGGCAAGTTCGATTCTCTCCGCGTTAACTTCCCCAACGGCGATATGGTAGGTCACACCGGCTCCTTCATCGCGGCGAAAATCTCGGTTGAAGCGCTCGACGTCTGCCTTGCAAGAATTCTCAAAGCGGTAGACGAAGCAAAGGGTATCGCAATAATCACCGCAGACCACGGCAACGCCGATGAAATGTACGAAATCGATAAGAAGACCGGTCTTGCAAAGACCAACAAGGACGGAAGCAAGAAGGCAAAAACCAGCCACACCCTTAACCCCGTTCCCTGCTATATTTACGATAACTTCTATTCCGATAAGTACGAATGCATCGAAGGCAGTTACGGTCTTGCAAACGTTGCGGCAACCGTCGTTACCATGATGGGCTACGAAGCACCCGAAATGTGGGAAGCTTCTATGATAAAGCTTAAATAAGGATTGATTCTTAATGTTATTCAACATTTTAAACAGCGGCGGCGGATTGGGAGAAAAGCTTCTTTATCTCCTTATTTCCGTCATCGCCTTGCTCCCCGCGCTCACCTTTCACGAATGGGCGCACGGATACACCGCGTATAAATTGGGCGACAGCACCGCAAAGGCTGACGGCAGACTTTCGTTAAATCCGCTCGACCATCTCGACCCGCTCGGATCATTAATGCTTCTGCTCGTCGGCTTCGGCTGGGCAAAGCCCGTACCCGTAAATACTCGCTATTTCAAAAAGCCGCGCCGCGATTTTGCGCTGACCTCGCTCGCAGGGCCGCTGATGAACCTCTTTGTCGGCATAATATCGATAACGCTTTACGTCGTTACCTACTATTTTTGCGTGGCGAACGACCTTACGGGCGTTACCTCCGAAGCGATAGAGCTTGTATTTTATTATTCCGCGGTGTTCAATTTCGGCTTGGGACTGTTTAACCTCATCCCCCTGCCCCCGCTCGACGGCTCGAACATACTTATGTGTATGCTCCCGCAAAACATTGCGGCAAAATATTCGAAGATAAGATATTATTCGCGTTATATCTTCCTTGCGCTTATTTTGCTTCAGCGCGTTCCGATGCTCAACTTTATCCCCGAAATCGTATATTGGCCTGTAACGACGGGCAGAGATCTGCTTATCGATTTCTTTATGGGCATTGCCGACTCTATCTTTTTCCCTCTATTTTTCGGTTAATATTTACGGTGATTTATGGAAATACTCAATTTAAAGGTCGAGCAATACGAAGGCCCTCTTGACCTTCTGCTCGCTCTGATTTCCAAACACAAAATAGATATTTTCGATATCCCCATTTCCGAAATATGCGATCAGTACATCGCTTATCTCGACGCTATGCGTAAAATGGATATGGAGGTCACAAGCGAATTCGTGGTTATGGCGGCGGAGCTTATGCTTATCAAAAGCAAAATGCTTCTTCCCCGTACCGAAGAAAGCGAAGACCCCCGCGCCACGCTTGTTGATGCACTGCTTGAGCACCAACGAGCCAAGGCGGCGGCAGAGTTCCTCAAAATGCAGAGCGCAGGGCATTTCGATACCTTCACAAAGCCCGCAAGCGAACCCGAAAAGAGCGATTATTCGCGCGACCACGCGGTAGATTTGCTGACCGAAGCGTTTGCGCGCATTGCCGACCGTGTCGCCTTGCGTAAGAACGAAACCGAGCCCGAGCTGTTCAAGCGTATCGAAGAGCGTTATTATTCTGTCGAGGAAAAATCGGAAGCGATAATGTCGTATCTCGAAAGCAAGCGCACCTGTACCTTTATCGATCTTTTTGTCCACGTCCGCAGCCGAAGCGAAGCGGTCGCAGTATTTATGGCTCTGCTTGAGCTTGTACGCGACGGCTTGATCGACGTCGAAGGCAGCGGAGAGGAGCTTGAGCTTTCTATCGCAGAAGCTCTCGACTGAAAACAAGAAAAAAGATATAAGATATAAGATATAAGATAAAAGATAAGAGATAAGAGATAAGAGATAGGTGTATTTATGTCACAAAACAGCGTATTGATTGATAAATGTCTGTTGTTTTCAGGACGCATCTTAAAGCTGCACAAGTATTTGTTAAAAGTCAAAAAAGAATATACCATTTCAAAGCAAATCGTGCGGAGCGCCACGTCGATAGGCGCAAACGCCAACGAAGCGATATACGCCGTCAGCAAAGCGGATTTTATTGCAAAATTGCACATCGCACTGAAAGAAACCGCCGAAACGGAATATTGGATAAGGCTCCTAAAAATCGCGGAATACATAACAGACGAGGAATTCGGCTCTCTGCTTGATGATTGCTTGGAAATCAAACGAATTCTGATTTCTACGCTGAATACTGCCAAAGCCAAAAACTAAAAAATATCTATTCTCTATTATCTATTATCTATTATCTGTTATCTGTTATCTGTCATCTAAAAACCGGAGGTTTTCATATGAACATAAATCACGAAACGCCTGCGGCGTTGGAGGCGGTACTGTTTGCCTGCGGCGCGCCGGTTGCGTTTGACCGTCTTTGCGAAATACTCGGCGTGAACTCCGAAGGTCTGCGCGAAGCGGCGGCGATACTCAAAAGCAAGTATGCCGATGACAAAGAAAACGGCATACAGCTTATTACTGTTGAAAACGCATATCAGCTTTGCACAAAGGCTTACGTTGCCAAATACGTGAAAAAGGCGTTGGAGCTCAGAAAAGCACCCCCGCTTTCGAAAGCCTCGCTCGAGGTTTTGGCGATAATCGCATACAACCAGCCCGTCACCCGTTCGTTTATCGAAATGGTGCGCGGAGTCGACAGCTCGGCTATCGTTGCTTCGCTTGTCGATAAAGGACTTGTCACCGAACGCGGCACGCTCGATGCGCCCGGCAGACCGACTCTTTTCGGCACGACCGACGCGTTCCTGCGTTGCTTCGGGTTGGAAAGCATCGACGATCTTCCCAAAACAGAGCTTCAGATGACAGGCGAACAGGTTGCAATAGATTTCACGGCAGAAGAAGCCGAACAAACCGAACAATAATTAAAGCGAGGAATTATGATGAACAACACAAACGAAATTCCGCTTAAACAGATAATCGAATCCGCACTTTCGAAAATCGGCGAGGTCGTTGACGTCAACACCGTTATCGGCGAACCGATCGCGCTGGGCGAAGTAACGCTTATTCCCTTTTCGAAAATCGCGGTAGGCTTTGCATCGGGCGGCACAGAATTCGGCGGCAAAAACCCCCGTGCCGACGGAAAGGCTTATTTCGCAGGCGGCAACGGTGCGGGCGTTACTATGACTCCGCTCGGATTTATCGCTGTCGAAAAAGGCGTTGCGCGCGTTATCGAGCTCGGCAACCCCGCAACCTACCAAGCACCGAAGGACCCTGTCAACCGCGTGCTCGACGGCATTAACGGCGTTATCGAAAAGGTGCCCGATATTGTCGATAAGATAATGAATCTTATAAACAGCTACGGCGCAAAGTGCGAATGCGAAACCGAAGCGGTTGAAGAAATTCTTACAGAAAACGAATAAAAGAACGAAGGTTTGCGCTTTTTAACGCCAAACCTTCTTTTAATTATCCCCCAAAATATTGACATTCGCGCTTTTGGGTGTTATAATCAACGCAGAATTTGAAAATTCGGAGGAAAATAAAAATGAGAATTATTGTTTGTGAAAACGCAGATGCAGTAGCAAAAGAGGCTGCTAAAATTTTCGCCGCACAGGTTTATATGAAGCCCAATTCCGTTCTCGGTCTTGCAACCGGCTCTACCCCCGTCGGCATGTATAAAATCCTTGCAGATATGAACAAGAAGGGCGAAATCTCCTTCAAGGATTGCAAGTCCTTCAACCTCGATGAATATTATCCCCTCGCTCCCACCCACGATCAGAGCTACCGTTACTTTATGAACGTTAACTTCTTCGATCACATCGATATCGACAAAGCAAACACCCGCGTTCCCGACGGTCTTGCAGAAGATCCCGCAGCTATGGGCGCAGAATACGATGCAGCTATCGATGCGGCAGGCGGCGTAGATATTCAGGTTCTCGGTATCGGTCAGAACGGTCACATCGCGTTCAACGAACCCGATGAAAAGCTCGTTGCAGGTACCCACCTCACCTCGCTTACCGAAAGCACCATCAACGCAAACGCTCGCTTCTTCGAAAAGAAGGAAGACGTTCCCACTCAAGCAGTTACTATGGGTATGGCTTCTATTATGAAGGCAAAGACCATCATCCTTCTCGCTACCGGTAAGGCAAAGCATCAGGCAGTTGCAGAGCTTCTCGATGACAAAATCACCACCCAGAACCCCGCAACCCTTCTTAAGCTTCATCCTAATACTATTATTCTTGTTGACAAAGACGCATACGAAGGCTAAACGAACGTTTGATTCGGCGCAGAGCGGACAAAAAAGAAATTCATTATTGAATATATTAAGGTTGAAACAGCGTGTGAACACGCTGTTTCTTCTTTTTGTTTATTGTATTTTTTGTCCTTTGAACGAACAAAACCTCTCGCAGTAGGTTACTACAGCTTCGGGTTTTGTTCGTTCAATCTGCATCCGCCTGAAACGTCCGCTGTTTGAACGCTTCGCTCTCGACACAAAATGCAAGCATTTTGGTCGGTTTTTGAGATGACCGTTCGTTCGCACAAAGAGCGTGCGCCTCGCTTCGCTCGTTGTCCGCTCTTTCGGTCATCATAGGTGTATTTTTCGAGGCGCATGTCCCCGAAAAATACGAAATTTAATTATAAAAGCCTGCCATATGGGTTGCACCCTAAAGGACAGCAAAAAAGGAAGCACGAAATTTTCGTGCTTCCTTTAATTTTTGTCTCATACCGTAACAAGCAGGACATTTGGGCACCCAATGTCACTTGTTAGGAGAACCTAAAACCCTTAACCTTGCTCACAATCGATTGTAGTATGTGATACAGTATGTAAAAGATGGAAAATATATGACAGAGATTAACAATATATATAAGTCAAGATTGCAAAAAACAAACCGATTGCAATCATAACGCCGCCGAAAACACTCGTGTTTGCTTTCGCTTCTTTTTTTGACAACTGTTTCCATCCAGTTAACTTATTAAAATATTCTCCTGCTTTTCCAAAACCAAATTTTTCAAGTGCAGTAAAAGCAATAAATAAAACCCCAGCAGCTATAAAAACTACGGATATGTATATTCCAAAGACTATCTTAGGAATGTTAACTCCAAATGCATAGAATATTATAGCGATTAAAGGTAAAATTATCACAAAGAAAGACAACAATATATCTATGCATAAATTTATTCTTGCTCGCTTTTGTCTTTCGCTTTTTCTTTTAGTTGTTTTCTTAGCCATTGTTTCCTCACACAAATATATATAGTTTCACTTTAATTCATTATAACAAAAAGAAATACACTTTGCAATAGATGGAAAAATGCCCTGTCGAGTCATCGGCAGGGCGATATGCTTTGCTTTATAAATCTAATGACATAGATTTTTTGATTGCAGCCTGTGCCGCAATACATCTCGATTGGTACAATTCTTAAAACTGTCCTTAACGGTACAACCCATATCGGCAGGCTTTGTTTTTTGAAGGTGTTCTTGCAGTAGGTTTCCACAACTTCGATACTTGCTTCGCTTTCGAGGGAAAACAAAAAACCGTTTCGGGCGAAACGGTTTTATCGTTTATTTCTTTCTTCTTATCAAATACGAAACAAGCGCCGCGATGCCATAAATCGCAAAGAAGGCGAAGGTCGCGAAGAAGAGAAGCACAATCCACGCGCTTGCAGATGCTTCGGGCGCAGTGGAGTGGAGAAGGTAGATGCACAGCATCGAAACGGCATAATTGATCACGATATGCAAAGCGCGCTTCGCGTGGGCAGACATACTCTTCGCTCTGAAAACAAGGAACGAAAAGCCGAAAACCACAGAAAACAGCGCGATAACCGCGTTCGACATAACCATTCTGTCGGCAAACGCGCTAATGCCGTTCAAGCTTACGTTCGTCGCCTCTGTGCCCGCGTTTTCCGATGCGGCGGTAATGCCGATAGAAAGGATCGCTGTCCAGAGGAAATTGATCACGGTATATGCGCCGAAAACGCGCAAGCCGCATTTAAGCAGAGATAGCTTTTTTTCTTCCATTATTTCTTAATAAAGCAGGAAGTCTTTTCGGAAAGTGCTTCGGGAGCTACGGAAGCTACGATAACACATTCGATCTTATGTGCGGTGGTGATCTTTTCTACCTTGCAAACGAATTCTTCGAAAGCTGCAACGTCGTCGCCGCAGATTTTGAGTGCGCTGTCGATAAAGAGCTCGGTAATATCGTAGTTGCCTGCGAGCATACCGCAAACAAAGCCGTAAAGCTTGTCGGCATCGTCAACGCCGTATTCCTGAGTATCAACAAGGCGTGCGTGATATTTGATATCGAAGGTGAGCTTTCTGCCGCATTCGATGCAGATAACAACACCGTTGGTGTCTTTGGAAGCTTCGTTGACCGCGTCAATAAGGGTCTTGGTCTTGCCTGTGCCTTTTAATCCTACTATAAGCTGCATAATAAAACTCCGTTCTTCCGGCTGGTAAATTTTAGGGTTCCGAGCGCGCGCCGGTGCGCCTTTCGGTCCTGTTGGTATTATTTTACTTTATTTCGGTGAAAAAATCAATAGTTTTTAAGCAATATTAATAAATTTTTTTACCCAATTAACAAATTATTCGTAATTAAAGGTTATATTTCCGCAATTTTCGCAAGAAGTTCGTCCTTACCCGCTTCATAACCGGGCTTTCCGAGAAGTGCGAACATATTCTTTTTATACGCTTCAACACCGGGCTGATCGAAGGGATTCACCTCGAGTATATAGCCCGAAACCGCGCAGGAAGCGAAGAAGAAATAGATAAGCTCGCCCAAGGAATATGCGTCCTTGCCGCCGAAATCGATAATAAAGCTTTCGGTACCGCCATCGCGGTGAGCGAGAAGGGTGCCCATCATCGCCTTTTCGTTGATTTCGTCCATCGTCATACCGGTGAGGAAGTTAAGTCCGTCGCCGTTTTCGTTATCGAAGGGAATTTTGGGGGAGCTTTCATCGGGATTTACCGCACGCACGATCGTTTCGAAAAGAATGGGCGAGCCGTCCTGAACGAACTGACCGAGCGAGTGAAGATCGGAGCTATACGTAACGGATGCGGGGAACAAGCCCTTTTTATCCTTGCCCTCGCTTTCGCCGAAGAGCTGCTTGAACCATTCACCCATAAAGCGAAAATCGGGATCGTAGCTTACCAAAAGCTCGTTTGTTTTACCCTTGCCGAGCATTACGTTGCGGAGCACCGCATATTTATAAGCCGCGCTTTCGAGCCCCGAAGCAAAAATATGATCGCGCATAGCGACAGCGCCGTTAAGAAGCGCATCGGTATCGACGCCTGCAACCGCCGCGGGAAGAAGACCTACTGCGGTAAGCACCGAAAATCTGCCGCCGACGTCATCGGGAATAACGAAGCATTCGTAGCCCTCCTGCTTTGCGAGCGAAAGAAGCGCGCCGCGGTTCGCATCGGTGGTCGCAATAATTCTTTCTGCCGCTTCCTTTTTGCCGTAACGCGATTCCATATATTCGCGCAGAATTCTGAAGGCAACCGCGCTTTCGGTGGTGGTGCCCGATTTGCTTATAACGTTAACGCTCACACGCTTGCCCTCGCAAAGCTTGAGCACGGTATTGAGCTCACAGCCCGAAAAGGAGTTACCGAGGAAGTAAACCTCGGGATTACCGTCGTTAAGCTGATTGTGGTAGGGTGTTTTGAGATATTCGATAACCGCGCGCGCACCGAGATAGGAGCCGCCGATACCGACAACCAAAAGCACGTCGCTGTTTGCGCGAATGCGCTCTGCGCTTGCCTTTATGCGTGCGTATTCTTCGCCTTCAACGCGAACGCCGAGATCGCGCCAGCCGAGAAAATCGTTACCCTTGCCGCTCTTTTCGCGGAAATATTCGTCTGCCTTGGCGAGCAAGCCGTCAAATTTCGCAATATCGCTTTCGTTAACGCTTTCCGCCTGCTTGTATCTGAAATTGATCATAAAAATATGTCCTTTGCTAATAAAAATTCCTGAATATTATAGATTAATTTTTCGCGTTTGTCAACCTTATTATATTAATAAAAAGCCCGATTTTACAAAGAAAACGGGCTTTTTTCTGTTATTCCGCCACTATCGGCGCAAGGTCGAAGTGATTGCAGATCATATCGCCGACGTGGAGCTTTATATCTATCTTGTTTTCGTTAAGATCGATATACCAGCGCTGTACGTGGCAGGTGTTTTGGTGGCGAAGCGTTACGAGAATTCTGCCGTCTTCGAGAAGCTCGTAAGCCGCAAAAACGCTGTGTCTTTCGATCGTATTTACCGCGGGGTCGAGGAAGGTGATCGAAGGGGTAATATTCTTCGCGCAGAAGTGGTTAAGAATATATTCGCCGTTTCCGCAAACGAATTCCTTTTTGCCGTAAGCCGCGGTAAGCTCGATATGAAGCAGGTTTTCGCCGAAAATGCGTATTTTTTCGATTTCCGCGCGGTTTTCGGCAACGGTGAACGAAAGATCGTTGTTAAAGCCGGTTTCGTTCTTTTTTGTCATATATGCGGTTTCGAGAAATTCCGCAAGCGATGCGCTGTCGCCCTGACAGCCCATAAGATTTTCGAGAAGCGAATAGATAAGCTCTACCTCAAGCGCCATATTGCCGACCTCACCCGTCAACACAAGCGTATAATCGCTTTCGGGGAAGACCATACAAAGCTGACCGTAAGCACCGTCGCCGCGGTAGCCTTCGCGGTCGTTGAGCCAGAACTGATAACCGTAGCCTGCGGTCCAATCGGGAGAGCCGTTATTTACGTCGATAGAATGGTGCGACGTCGCACGTGCGAGATATTCCTCGCTCACGATACGCTGTCCGTCGTAAACGCCTTTATTTTTAAGCATAACGCTGAACTTCGCGAGATCGTTGCTCGAAAGGTGCAAGCCCGTGCCCGCCAAGGTCTGACCGTCGCGGCATTCCCACCAGGTAGGCTTTTTTATACCGAGCTTCGAAAAAAGTCTTTCATCGAGAAAATCGACCAGCTTTTTGCCGGTAACTCTTTCGACAGCCGCACCGCACATGCAGGTCGCCGCGGTGCTGTATGCGAACTTGGTGCCCGGTTCATAGGTCATGGGCTGTTCAAAAAACGCCTTTACGGTATCGTCCGCCCAGCGTATTTTTTCGAGCACGCAGGCGGTGTGTCCGCTCTGCATCGAAAGCAAATCGTGAAGCGTGAGCTTTTTAAGTCCGTCCGTCATTTCTTCGGGCATTTTATCGGCAAAAAGCTCGCACATTTTGGTTTCGGGCGATAAAAGCCCTTCGTCAACACAAATGCCGACAGCCGTAGAGGTGAACGATTTCGAAAGCGAATAAAGATGCATCGGTGTTTCGAGATCGTAGGGCGCAAACGCGAGCCTTACAACAGGCTCTTTGCCCTTTATTATCTGAAGCGTGCGGATATTTATACCCTTTGCGGCGCAATCCTTTACGTATGCTTCGACAACGCCCTTGTTCACGCTTTCCGCAAGATAAAGAAACATATTGTCCTCCAAAATCGGTTATTTCATTTCTCCGAGATAAATATCGTTCGTTTTGCCGAGAAAATGACGCTTGATAATTCCGCGGAGCTCTGCGGGCTCAAGCGGTTCATACAGAATATTATCGATAGAAAGCCATTTCGTGCCGATCTGCTCTTTATCGTATTTGAGCGCGGATTCCTCGAACGGACTTACAATATCGCATATAAACATAAATTCGATTCTGTGATTTTCTTCCGAAAAGCCTTCGCGGATAAACAAAAGGCTTTTGGGCTCAACAGAATAACCGGTTTCCTCCTTGGTTTCGCGCTTGAGCGCATCGAGCATAAGCTCATCGGGCCTCTGCTTACCGCCGGGAAGGGTATAATAGGTGTTGCCCTCTGCGGTTTCGCATTGGTTTACCAGAAGTCTTGTTCCGTCGATAATAATGGCTTTGATCGAATTGTTGATCTTCATTGCTGTTCTCCTGTGGATTCGATACCGTTTACCGTAACCGTGACCGACATTTTCATTTCTGTCACGTTGTAGTGTATTGTGATTGATTTTTCGCCGTATTTCGCCGAGCGCGGATATTTATCGCTCGAAAAGCTTATACCGCATTCGCGTTCGATAAGCGAGGTGTATTCGCCGACCTGCTCGCTCGTTACGTTTTCGTAATAAAACGCCGCATAGCCGTTTCCGCCGCTTTTCGACGCACATTCCTGCGAAAATTCGGGAATTCCTTCGGTTATACCCTCGCCCCATTCAAGATCGGACTGTTCGGAATCGCTGTCCGAAGGAATCGCCGCAATAAGTATTACCGTCACGACAAGCAACGCCGCCGCGGCAAGCAATATGTATTTGTATTTGTTTATAAACGCCGTAATATTATCTTTATTCAGCTTCATTTAAAACTTTTCCTGACGCCATTTTACTATAAACAGAGCCGCCGCGCCCGCAATCGCAACGAGCACGATTATAAGAATAACGATAACGGTGGTTGCTCCGCCGCCCGAATTATCCTCGCCGCCTGCGTTTGCGTCTGCTTCGAATTCAACGGTTATAATATGGTCTTCAACGATATTTTCGAACGTATAGCTGTATACCTTCTGTCCCGCAACGCCTTCGAGCGCGATTCCGTCTACAAGCACGCTCTTTATAACGAAGCCCTCCTGCGCGGTGATGTAATAGGTCTTGAACGAGCCTTTATCTACCGTTGCGATACCCGAGGGGTTGATCGCGCCGCCTTCGGTTATTGCCGAAGCTTCGATATTGATACCGCCGATAAGCTCCTTCGAAAGCACTACGATGCCTTCGTTATCGTAATTGTACTTTTCGGAAGTGCCGTCGGGAAGAGTGGGAAGCGGAAGCGAGGAATTTTCTTTTGTAAAGAAGCTTGCAGACGCGCTGTTGTAAAGAAGCATTACCGCAGAGCTTCCGACAAAGCCTTCGCCGAGCTTGAAGGAAACCAGAGTTCCTTCGGGCGCGGTGATACCGAAATTGAAGGAATATGCCTTATAGGTAGCGGTGCCGCCGCTTGCGGAATTTACCGCGGTATTGATTATATCGTAAAGTGCGCCGCTTGTAAGAGGAGTTACCGAAAGGTTTGCGGTAGCGGAGCTGCCCTCGCATTTTCCGCCATAGGGGATATATACGGTACCGTGTTCACTGCGGAATTCAACGTACATACCGCTTCCCGAAAGGGTTGCGATCTTATCGAGCACCGCGCGTTTTACATATTTGCCGCCGCTGATATCGACAACGATAGCGCTTGCCGTCCAATCGATATCCTCGACACCGATCGCTTCATCGGGAACAACGGTCGCGCTGTTGCTCTTGAACACTACCGAAACGTTGGTGCTCGAAGCAACGATATTGGAAAGCGTATAGGTATTTCCGGTGAGATTAACGGCAGAACCGCCCACACGGAATACGTCGAGCGTATAGCCTTCATCGGGAATAATGGTAAAGGTAAGGCTTTCACCGTTGCCGAGCACGATGTTAGTGCCCATACCGCCGAGAATAGTCTGACCGCCCGCAACCACGCTGCCGCCCATACCGACGTTTATCTGCACGGTGCAGTTGGTGGGAGGAAGAGAGCCTTCGGACGCCTTCATCGTTGCCTTGACGGTGGTTGCACCGCTCGGAATGAAATAGTAAACGCCGTTAAGAACGTCTCTTCTCGGTTCGGAAATTTCAACCCCGCCCGAAAGCTCGTATCCGAGCGCGGGGGTGGTGATGAGCTTGTAGCTTACGTCTTTGGTAAGGTAAATGGTTTTTGTAACGACGCCGACTGCGTTATTCACAACGTCTGCAACGTAAGAGCTGTCGTTGGTGAGCTGGAATTCGAACTTACCGGGGCCGTCGAGCGTGACGGTTATCGGAACGACGCCATAGGTGAACACGATATTCGTATTGCCCGAAATAACAAAGCTGTACGATGCGGAATCGATAGCCTTTGCTTCGCCGTTAACGGTGAGCGACGCGAGAGTCGCATCGAAGCCTTCGACAGCGAAATCGAGCTTAACCGTGTCGCCGGTCATGATCTGTGCGGTTGCAAGCTCGGTTGCGACATCGTTGACGTAAAGCGTGTAGCCGTTAACGCCGACGGTTTCGATATTGAGCGTTGCGGGAACGGGAACAAGCTCGGTCACGATACGGAGAGTATATGTACTGCCCGCAGAAAGAGTGAGCGTGGTTCCGCTGAATTTGCCTTCAAGCTCGGTAAGCGCGCCGTTTGCGTTGCCGTATTCAAACACCGCCGAAACGATTTTATAGCCTGCCGCAGGCTCGACCTGTATCGCAATGGGCGATTCGGTTCCGATATGGCTTCCCGAAACCGCGTTGCCGTTGAAATATACGCTTGCAGAGCCGTTTCCGCCTTCGATAACGATATTAACGGTAAAGGCGTTGGGGTCGGGCTCGCTCGTCGAGGGGTCTTCGCTCGTCGAGGGGTCTTCACTCGTCGAGGGGTCGGTGCCTTCCGTGCTCGATTCCGAGCTTTCTCCGCCCACTTCGGATTGATCGGTGTCGGGGGTGGTTTCTTCGCCTTCGGCAAGCACGACCGAAGCGAATACGGTTATCATCATAAGCACGGCAAGAAGCAGTGCGGTAAGCTTTAATGACCTTTTCATAGTTCCTCCGTAAAAATAATTCTTTGCGATTGACAATTCTTTATCAATCTGTTATACTCTAACAAAGATATATTATAATGATATTTCCGAATATTTCAAGAGCTATAAAATTAATGTAAAGAATTTTTTTCACCGAAAGGAATAAATATCAATGGCAGAGAAGAAATTCGTCGAGGAAATCACTCCCATGGAGCAGGATTTCGCTCAATGGTACACCGATATAGTAAAGAAAGCAGAGCTTATTGAATACACCTCTGTTAAGGGCTGTCTTGTTATCCGCCCCTACGCTTATGCCGTATGGGAAAACATTCAGCGCATACTTGACGGTAAATTCAAAGCAACCGGCCACGAAAACGTATGTATGCCGATGTTCATCCCCGAAAGCCTGCTTCAGAAGGAAAAGGACCACGTAGAAGGCTTCGCGCCCGAGGTTGCTTGGGTAACTCACGGCGGCAGCGAAAAGCTCGAAGACCGTCTTTGCGTTCGCCCCACGAGCGAAACTCTCTTCTGCGAGCACTATTCCAACATTATTCATTCCTACCGCGATCTTCCCAAGCTCTATAACCAATGGGTAAGCGTTGTAAGATGGGAAAAAACCACCCGCCCCTTCCTTCGCACGCGCGAATTTTTGTGGCAGGAGGGTCATACCATTCACGCAACCGCAGAAGAAGCGATCGTTGAAACCAAGCAGATGCTCGATATTTATGCCGATTTCTGCGAAAAGGATCTTGCAATGCCCGTAATCAAGGGTAGAAAGACCGAAAGCGATAAGTTCGCAGGCGCAGAAGCGACCTACGCTATCGAAGCTCTGATGCACGACGGTAAAGCGCTTCAGGCAGGCACCAGCCACTATTTCGGCGACGGCTTTGCAAAAGCGTTCGATATTACCTATACCAACAAGGAAAACAAAAAGGTTCACCCCTTCCAGACCTCTTGGGGCGTTACCACCCGTCTTATCGGCGCGATCATTATGACTCACGGCGACGACAGAGGACTTGTTCTTCCCCCCGCAGTAGCTCCCATTCAGGCGGTTATTATTCCTATCGCACAGCACAAGGAAGGCGTGCTCGAACGTTGCGCGGCGCTTAAAGAAGAGCTCGCAAGCGCAGGCATCCGTGTGAAGCTTGACGACAGCGATATGAGCGCAGGCTGGAAGTTCTCGGAATACGAAATGAAGGGCGTTCCCGTAAGAATCGAGCTCGGCCCGCGTGATATTGAAGCAGGCAACTGCGTTATCGTTTCGCGCTCGACCGGCGAAAAGACCGTCGTTTCGCTCGAAAATATCGGCGAAACCGTAAAAGCGGCGCTTGTATCCGCACGCGACGATATGTTCGCAAAGGCTATCGCAAACCGCGAAGAGCACACCTATCGCTGCGATTCGATCGAAGAAATCAAAAAAGCACTCGAGGAAAAGGGCGACGGCTTTGTATTTGCACCCTGGTGCGGATGCGAAGAATGTGAAGACGAGGTCAAGGCACAGGCAGGTGTCGGCTCGCGCTGTATCTATGACGAAGTTTCCGTCGAAGGCAAAAAATGCGTTTGCTGCGGCAAGGATGCAATCCACAACGTCGTTTGGGCAAAGGCATATTAATTAAAAACCTAAAATCAACATAAATCATACAAAAAGGAGAAAAAATCATGAAGAGATTACTCAGCGCGCTTCTTGCGGCGATTATGGTGTTCTCGCTCTGCTCGTTCCTGAGCATAACGGGTGTTGCCGCAAACACCGAAATTTCCAACACCTCGCCCGCTATCACCGCGGACGTCGGAGAAACTATCGATCTCACAAGCTACTCCGTGGTTTTTGACGGCGATACCGAAGCAACCGAAAACGTTACCTGGTACAACGAAGCCGGCAACGAAATCACCAAGATCACCCCTAACAGCAAGGGCGTTACTCCGATCCATGCCGAAAGCGGCGACAAGGCGAAAACGATCTACGTTGTTGCAAAAGAAGCAGACGAAACCGAATACGTTCTTTATGAAGTAAATTTCTCCGAGTATTCGAACCTTTCCGAGCTCAAAGCAGAAGGCTGGAACTTCCTCGGCTCCGCCTCTCATCATAATCTTTCCGACGGCACATACGTGCTCGGAAGCAACAGCAACGACTACGCAAGAGCAATTCTTCCCGAATGGCTCGGCGAATTCGGCGATTACGGCATTTCCGCCGATCTCAAAATGCTCACCACTACCGATACGGGCAGATGGGTTGGCATAGTTTACCGTATCCAGAATAAGAACAACTCCTACTATCCCTATTTGCACATGTGTGTACGCGAAGCTACCACTGCAAGCGGTATTGAATTTGCAGAAAGAACCGCATCTAACACATGGAACGTCGTACTCAAGAGCTCGGGTGACGTACCCTCGCTCAAAACCTCTTATAACAACCTTACCGTAAACGCATTCGGCGATACCATTGCATATTCGCTCAACGGCACTCAGGTAACCTACGTTACCGAAGACTTTATCGGTGCATCGGTAAACGGCTCGAGCGCGGCAAGATACGAAAAGGGTATGCTCGGTCTTACCATGAACTACGGTACCGTAGCGTTCAAGAACGTTAAGGTAACCGTTCAGGAATCGGCTCCCGTCAAGCCCGTTAAGCAGCTTGATCTTATCAACAACTCGCGCGAAGACGTTAACCTTATCAACCCGATCGCAAACGTTGAAGCGGTGGAAGCTGTAAGCGATATTGCAGACACCCAAGCAGGCAGCGTTTTCGTTCCCGTGTTGAAAACCGCCGCAGACTACACCGCGGCTGTAAAGGCGTGCGTTCAGAAGCAAAAGCTCGCAACCTATTATATCGAAACCAAGCAGCAGGCAGAATGGCTTATTTCCGCTATGAAGGCGAACGGCTGCAAGGATGCAAACGTCATTTCCGATGACAGCGCGGTTCTTTCCTACGTCCGCACCAATATGTCGATCATCCGCACCGGTCTTTCCGTAGACCCCAAAAAGTTCGGCGATGATTACAACGCTCTCCGTGTAGCAGTACGCTCGGCTCCCGCAACGTTCGTCGTTCTCGATACCGCAAGCGAAAACATCACCAAAGAGCTCGTTATGGAAATTCAGGAATACGCGGTTGCTGTTTGGGCTATGTCCGAAACCATGAACAAGCTCGAAATTCTTCAGCTTATAACCGCAGGCGTTAACGGTATCGTTACCGCAGATGCTCTTGAAACCGCAGAAATCATCAACACTTATCTCGCAGAAAGCGCGATGACCAGAACCCCCATTATGATCGGCCACCGCGGCAATCCCAGCCAGGCACCCGAAAACACGATGGCAAGCTTTATCGCGGCTTATGAAAACGGCGCAGACGTATTTGAGGTCGACGTTGAAATCACCAAAGACGGCCACGTTATCATAATGCACGACAACACCCTTAACCGCACCACCACCTACACCGGCACCAAAACCGTAAACCAGATGACTCTCGCAGAAATCAAAGCAGAGTTCATTCTCTCGAAGAACAACGATAAAACCAGCGCAACCACCGAAAAGGTGCCCACGCTCGATGAAGTTCTCGATTACTTCAAGGATAAGGACTGCAAGATATTCGTAGAATTCAAGGGAAGCAACGCACAAAACGTTCCCGCTACCATGGCGCTTCTCGACAAATACGGAATGGACTATCTTGTAGACGTCATTTCCTTTAACTATAACTTCCTCATTCAGACTCAGGCAAACAGCACCGGTATGTCCACCGGCTATCTCGTTTCCGGCGAAGATAACGGCAGAACTACCGAAGATGCACTCGAAGCGCTCTATAACTATCTCGTTATGGCGCAGAGCGCAAACAGCACTATCAACCCCGCAAGCGGTATCGTTCAGTCGAACGGTAACTTCTTCACAAAGGCGGCAACCGACCGCGGTATCACCGTATGGCCCTGGACCTACACCTTTAACTCCAACCAGATCGGCTTCCTTTCCGGCTGCGACGGTGTTACTACCGACGATATGCAGTGGGTAACCGATATGGCAAAATATCTCGAAGCTCCCGTTAACACCACCATCGCGGTAGGTCAGCAGTTCGCACTCGGCGCAACCGTAGTTACCTACGGCAACACCAAGTATACCGCAGACAGCGCAAGCACCGTTGCAAAGGTTATCGAAGGCGAAGACGTTGTAACCGTAGTGGACGGCAAGCTCGTCGGTCTTAAGGAAGGTACCGCAGAGGTTATCCTCGGCTACCGTACCACCACTACCACCGGCGGCATATACGTCGTATACACCCAGCCCTTCACCGTTACCGTTGAAAACGGCAAGGATGCACTCGTTGCACTCGTTGAATATGCAAGACTTGCAAACCGCACCGATTACCTCGTATCCGTTTACGAAGAAATCGAAGCTACTCTGGCAGAAGCAGAAGAAATTCTCTTCGATAACACCGCTTCCGAAGAAGAAATCGCAGTACTCTGCGTAAGACTCGCAAGCCTTATCAACGATTCGATCAGCAAAACCCCCGCTTCGCTCGGCGCTTCCTATACCACGACCGCACCCAACCGCGGCGACGGCAACACCTATAACGATGACGGCAGACGTCTTACCGACGGCTCCAAGGCTAACTCCGACGGCGGCACAAGCGCATACGCAGGCTGGAACAACGGCGTTAAGGTAGAAGTTATCGTCGATCTCGGCGAAATCAAGCAGACCAACACCTATACGATCTACGGCGCTTATAACTTCTGGGGAATCGTAAAGACCAAATCTGCAAGCATTGCGATTTCGAAGGACGGCAAGACCTATACCGATCTCGGCAAGCTCACCTATACCGAAACCAAGGTCAACGCGACCACCACTCTTTACACCTATTCGATCTTCACCGAAGAGCTCAACGAAGCACGCTATATCAAGTTCACTGTCACTCCCAGCGGCAACCACACCTGGCTGGACGAGGTTGAAGCAACGGTTACCTCCGGTGCAACCGAATCCGAAGGAATTCTCGGCGACGTAAATAACGATGAAGTTATCAACCAGTACGACTACATTCTCGTTAAGCGTCACCACTTCGCAACCCGCACCCTTACCGACAGCGAATTCACCCGCGCAGACGTAAACAAGGACGGCGTAGTTAACCAGTACGACTACCTCCTTATCGCTCGTCACTACTTCGGCACCTACGTTATTAAGTAATGTCAATTTAATGAAAAAATTACGAGAGAACCCCTTTTATAAAAGGGGTTCTCTCGCGCTCTCTCCCTAAAATTTTTATTAGAAAATTTCCTTGTGTGTCATTGGAACATTAATTTTAAAGTTTTGGGTTAATAAATAAAGTATCGTTGCGAATTGTAGGGACCGGCAGGCGACGTGTGATATGCCTGCGGGCATTGGTGGAGTGTTGTAGGG
>JAZTXJ010000133.1:0-2333 GCA_045636285.1 Eubacteriales bacterium | reverse complement strand
TTGTTATATAATCTTATTAAACGCTGTAACCGAATCGAATAAAAAACGATATATAAGTACGTAGGCGCCAAATAATATTAAAACGGAGGGAGAAAATGCAAGACGAAAAAATAATAGAGCTGTATTGGCAAAGAGATGAATCCGCGCTCAAGGAAACGCAGGAAAAATACAGTCGATACCTATTTAAAATCGCGTACAATATTCTTTCGAACGAGCAAGATTGCGAAGAAAGCGTAAACGATACATATCTTGCCGCATGGAATTCGATTCCGCCTCAGAAGCCTTCTTCCTTGTCTGCGTATCTTACCAAGCTGACACGGCGTATTTCGATAGATATTTTTCGCAAGCGTAATCGCGAAAAGCGTGTGCCTTCGGAATATATCGTTTCTTTGGAGGAGCTCGAAAATTCGCTGTCGATGGGAGATTCAACCGCACAGGAGGCAGAAGTGCGAAACCTTGCAAGGCTTATAAACGATTTTTTAAAAACACTCCCCGAAGCCGAATGCAATCTCTTTATCGGAAGATATTATTTTTCCGATTCTCTGAAAGAAGTCAGCCGTTATTGCAATATGAGCGAAGGCAAAGCAAAAACGGTGCTTTTCCGCACGCGGCAAAAGCTGAAAACATATCTCGAAAAGGAGGGCTATAACCTATGAAAAGCGAAAATTTACAAGACGCATTGAATCTGATAGATGACGAGCTTATAGAAAAAGTCGATAAGCTGAGAAGAGGGAAGAAACGAAAAAACACCTTTTGGTTAAAAGCTGTTGCGGTCGCCGCCTGCTTCTGTATTACCGTCACCGCTGTTTTCTTTGCCTTTAACGGAAGCAATACGGTAAAGGCAGAAAATCTTATGGAGGGCATAACCCCGAACCATGTAGAAAAGGTAAAGCTTGCAAGACATAAATACAAGGTAAGAGATTTTGCGGTAAGACTGTTTCAGGCAAGCGCAAAGGAAGGGGAAAATACACTTATATCTCCGCTTTCCGTGCTTTCTGCGCTCGCTATGACCGTTAACGGCGCAGACGGCGAAACGAAGGCTCAAATGGAAGCGGTATTGGGTATAACCCCCGAAGAGCTTAACGGATATATTTACACCTATATCAATTCCTTGCCGCAGGCAGAAAAATACAGGCTCAATATTGCGAATTCGATATGGTTTAAGGATTCGCCGTCGTTAACCGTTAACAGAGATTTTCTTCAAACCAATGCCGACTATTACGGAGCAAGTATTTATAAAGCACCCTTCGACAGATCGACGTTAAAGGATATTAATAACTGGGTAGATGAAAAAACCGATGGGATGATACCGAATATACTCGATGAAATTCCCGAAGAAGCGATAATGTATCTTGTAAACGCGCTTGCGTTTGAGGCGGAATGGGAGGATATATACACTAAAAAGCAGGTAAGTGAGGGAGAATTCACCCTTGAAGACGGAAGTGTTCAAAACGTCGAATATATGTGCGAAGATGAGGTGTATATAGAAACTCAAAACGCAACCGGTTTTATTAAGCATTACAGCGGAAGAAAATACGCCTTTGTTGCTCTGCTTCCGAACGAAGGAACAACGGTAGCACAGCTCGTTGCTTCGCTCAACAGCAAAGAGCTCAACTCCATGCTTGCAAATTCTACATATAGAGTCGTTGAAACTAAAATTCCGAAATTCGAAACCGAATACAGTGCCGAACTGCGCGAGGTTTTACAATCGATGGGAATGGAAAATGCGTTTGACGAAAGACTTGCGGATTTTTCAAAGCTCGGAACAAGCGTGAACGGTAATATATATATAAGCCGCGTTCTTCATAAAACCTTTATCTCTGTCGGAGAAAAAGGAACGAAGGCAGGCGCTGCAACGGTTGTCGAGATTAATGAAACGGGCTCATACAAAGAAGGAGAAATAAAAACCGTGTATTTGGACAGACCGTTCGTATATATGATTATCGATTGTGAAACAAATACGCCCTTCTTTATAGGAACAATGATGAATCCGAATGCAGAATAAAAACGAAAGCACCCGTAAAAATCGGGTGCTTTTGTTGTTAAAAGAGCGACAAACGTACCTATAAGCCGAGTTCTGTCGTGAACAATCATCTATCTTGGATTTACGTTGCCGCAAATCTCCATGCCACCTCCATAGGGGCTGCCGAGCAAGCATATGCCCCCGCCACGGTGTTGCTCCGGATAGGGTTTACATGGCTGTGGCGTCTCCGCCACACCGGTGAGCTCTTACCTCGCCTTTCCATACTTACCTGCAAAAGCAGGCGGTTTATTTCTGTTGCACTGGCCCTAAAGTCGCCTTGGGCAGATGTTATCTGTTATCCTGCTCTGTG
>JAZTXJ010000132.1:0-15346 GCA_045636285.1 Eubacteriales bacterium | reverse complement strand
ATATAATTATAATAAAAAAACAACAAGCAGCCGCTTTTTCGGCAGCTGCTTGGCGTTCGGTTGTGTTGAAAATCAGTTATATTGAACCTCGAAAAACCAGTCGTCAATTTCAAGCGGATAAATTTCGCCGTTTTCGGCCTTCTCGAGCAATTCCATAAACTCTTCGCTTTGGTTATACACGTCGTCGAGCTTATAGATTATTACAACCTCGCCTGTGTGAAGCTTTTCGTTGCCGCTTTTTTTCTTGTTCAAGTTATACTCGATTTTTTCTTCTATATATTCTCTCGGTATCTCCCACTCATAAATAAGCTGGGCTAAAGGTTTGCTTTCTACATCGATATCCCAATTGTATTTCATGTCACAAGCTGCCTTAACGTGCCAGAGAATACTTTTGGCTTCCAAAATCTCTCTGTATTTGTTGTAATAATCAAGATACCAATTACAAGCGTCTTGATAATCCCAATCAAAAAGAACGTCGGGGTCGTGATACATTCCGTAATAATATCGCCAATTATAATAGGCATCCCGTTTAAATGTTTCTTTATCTATATTGTGTTGCCTTAAAAACATAACAATGTTTTTGTTCTTGCAAAGTTCTATTTCCGACTCACGATACTCAGTTGAACTAATATTTGTGTCATGGACGGTACATTCGAACTTATATTCTTCCGGCGTTTCGGAAATTAACCAAGCTTTAAACTCATCCTGGGACATTGAAATCAAACCGTCTGCCCTATACGTATCATTGGGGTCGTATACGTCGACAATCGGATTACGCAATAGATGAAACCAATTTTCTTGGAACACAGCGCCGTGGTCGCACTGAGCAAAACCATACGAATTGTCCATCGGTTTAAAAACATAAGGAGGCTCAGAGGATTCATTCGATGTTTCTTGCGAAACAGTGCTTTCTGTTTCGGAGCTTTCGGGTTTTGAACTTTCGGGTTTTGAGCTTTCGGGTTCGGAAGAAACGGAACCGCTTGTATTTTTGGAGTTGTCGTTTATCGATTCTTCAGCGGCAGAACTGCTTTCATTAACGCTTGAATCAACGCACGCTACCGATAACAGCATCAAAAGTGCTATCGTTAAACACAATATCTTTTTCATAATAATTTCCTCCCTTGATTCGTTGTTTTTTCTGCAAAATCCTCGTTGCGTATATATAGACGAATTTTTATGCGGGTTTGTCACATAATTACGAAAAAAATTTTTTTATTTTTTGATAAGCTCCGAACAGTTATGTTTTATTATGCCGTTTGGTTTGCGCCAAAACGCGATTTATAGCGTATACTATATCGAGAAAACAAAAAGAAAAGCGCGCTTGCGGTTAAGCAAACGCGCTATTTGTTCATTTATGAACCGAAATTCAAATTAAAGACCGAGGAGGTTAAGCAG
The DNA here is from genome assembly GCA_045636285.1 of Eubacteriales bacterium. Taxonomy (GTDB): domain Bacteria; phylum Bacillota; class Clostridia; order Oscillospirales; family CAG-382; genus Coliplasma. The sequence goes on along the minus strand of JAZTXJ010000132.1, from coordinate 13,951 downwards.
GTTGTTGTTTGCGAATGCAGCAACGGTAACGAGCGAAATGGTGCTCATGATCTTAATAAGAATATCGAGAGAAGGACCAACGGTATCCTTCAAGGGGTCGCCGACGGTGTCGCCGACAACTGCAGCATCGTGAGCGTTACCGCCCTTGCTTTCGCCCTGAACGCCGCCGACTTCGATATATTTCTTACCGTTGTCCCAAGCGCCGCCTGCGTTACCGCAGAAGAGAGCGAGCATGATAGCGGAGATGGTAGCGCCTACGAGAACGCCGCCAACGAATTCAGCACCGAATACGAAGCCGCAAACAACGGGGAATGCGATACAGAAGATTGCGGGGATACGCATTTCCTTGAGTGCGCCCTGAGAGGAAATTTCGATACAGGTCTTGTAGTCGGGAAGTACTTCGCCTTCCATAAGGCCCTTGATTTCTCTGAACTGACGGCGAACTTCTTCAACCATCTTTCTAGCAGCTTTAGCAACAGCGTTGATAAGCATACCGGAGAACATGAAGGGAAGAGCCGCGCCGACGATACAGCCAACGAGAACTGCGGGTTCGATAGCGTTGAGAGCGATCTTATCGAGTGCGCCTTCTGCATAGTTGGGAACTTCGGGAGCGGGAGTGTAAGCGAAGATGTAAGAGGTCATCATAGAAAGGGTTGCGAGAGCAGCGGAGCCGATTGCAAAGCCCTTACCGATAGCAGCGGTGGTGTTACCTACAGCGTCGAGCTCGTCGGTGATTTCACGAACGGAGGGATCGAGGTAGGACATTTCTGCGATACCGCCTGCGTTGTCCGAGATAGGACCGTAGGAGTCAACGGAAACGGTGGTAGCAACGAAGGAGAGCATACCGATAGCAGCAGCAGCAACGCCGTACATACCGGAAATGAGGTAGGAACCGAAGATTGCAACGCCGAGAACTACGCAGGGAAGCATGCAGGAGATCATACCGAGTGCGAGACCCTGAGTGATGGTGAGTGCAGAGCCTTCTGCGGAAGCAGCGGAGAGTTCCTTGGTGGGCTGATAGTCGTAAGAGGTGTAGTATTCTGCGATCTTACCGATAACGATACCTGCGATAACGCCGATAGCGGCAGCAACCCAGGGAGAAGACCAACCGATGTGGAATTCAACGGAATCGAATACGGAAAGGCTTTCGTAGCCTTCGATCATCTGACCGCCGAACTGGTTGAAGCAGAAGAATGCGATAACGCCGCCGAGAACCATGGTGAGAATTGCGGAAATGTAGGTAGCACCGTTGAGTTCTTTGTGGGGGTTGTCGGAAAGCTTCTTACGAACGAAGAGGGAAGCGATACCGATGATACAGGAGATAAGACCTGCAGCAGCGAATGCGAGGGGGAAGTATATCATCTGTCTGAGCATTTCGGTGTTGCCGAATACGTGCTTAGCGAAAAGCTCGATAGCAAGGATAGTGCCGGAAAGAAGTGCGCCGACGTAGGATTCGAGAAGGTCGGAGCCGAGACCTGCAACGTCACCAACGTTGTCACCAACGTTGTCTGCGATGGTTGCGGGGTTTCTGGGGTCGTCTTCGGGAATGTGAGCTTCGGTCTTACCAACAAGGTCAGCACCCATATCTGCAGCCTTGGTATAGATACCGCCGCCGATACGAGCGAAGATTGCGATAACAGAGCAACCGAGAGCGTAGCCCGAAAGAGTCATGGTGAAGCCTGCGCCGAAGTTGAGGTTTTCGCTGATCATGCCGAGAATGCTCTTGCAGGAAGCAACCTGAACACCGTCAACGGAAGCATCGATCTGACCGCAAACTACGCCGAAGATGATGAATACGATGAAAATACCGAGCAATGCACAGCCGGAAACGCAAAGACCCATAACGGAGCCGCCCTTGAAAGCGACCTTAAGGGTGTTGGAGAGCGATTTGGTGGTGCGAGCGGTGTTGGTTACGCGAACGTTTGCGTAGGTAGCGATTTTCATACCTACCCAACCTGCGGAAGCACTCATGGTAGCGCCGATGATGAATGCAAGGGCAGAAGACCAAGAGATAACCAATGCGAGCAAGAGAGCAACAACAACTGCAACGATTGCTACAATCTTGTACTCATAAGTGATGAAGGCGTTTGCACCGACACGGATTGCAGAAGCGATTTCCTGCATTCTTTCGGTACCTTCTTCGAGTTTCTTGACCGAGAAAAAGTTGAAAGCTGCATAAGCGAGACCGCCGAGAGCCGCAACAATCACAAGGCCGAGGACAACTGTAAAGTCCATATTACTGTTCCTTTCTAGAATACGGCTTTTCGCCGCTTTTGATGTTGTCGTGCGGGTGCTTGAACCACAAAATGCCCGCACTTCGCACGCTACATATTATATTAATAAGGCTCAATACTGTCAAGCAAGATTTTACAAAAAATTCTTTTTTGTGTGCTTGCCCAAACAAACAGATTTCAAAGTGCGGTTTCTTGTGCAAAGTTAAGAAACGGCAAAGGAAATTCGCTCTGAATAAAGAATCGGTAAAGAAATTTTCCCGAAAATGTTCCTATTTATTAAATATTTAAAACCAAAAAAATTATAATCGATTGACATTTTGTGCAGTGTGTGGTAAAAAATAAACAATACAAAATGAATTGCTCAAGGAGAAGATTATGACTATACTTCCGCAACCCAAAAAATTAAAGAAAACCGGCGGCGTCGTTGCTACCGCAGGACTCAATATTGTACTTACGATGAAGTGCGACAGCCGTATTTTCAAAGCGGCGCAGAAGCTCGCAAACGATATTTACGAGGAAACCGGTATCGATCCCGTTATCACTAAGGTTCTCGGCACTCCCGAAATCGACGGCAACATCGTTATCGACTGTCTTGGCAAGAAGAGCGGCGAGGGCTATAAGCTTTCCGCGCGTGAAAGCGGTATTCTTATCACCGGCGAAACTCTTGCAGGCTGTTTTTACGGTATTCAGACACTCCGCCAGATGCTCGAAACCTGCGGCGAGGATATCGAATGCTGTGAAATCGAGGATAAGCCCGATATGTCCTACCGCGGATTTTATCACGATGCTTCCCGCGGCAGAGTACCCAATCTCGACGGCGTATTCAAAATGATCGATTTCCTTGCTTATTATAAGCACAATTCCTATCAGCTTTATATCGAGCACACCTTCGCGTTCGATGAATACAAGGGTATTTACAAGGCGTTCGGTTATATGACTGCCGAGGAAATAATGCAGATCGACGATTACTGCTACGAAAACTTTATCGATTTCGTTCCCTCGCTTTCCTCGTTCGGTCACCTCTTCCGCCTGCTCGAAAGCAACAAGTACAAGCACCTTTGCGAGCTCGACGGATTCGAAGCAACCAAGAACCCCTGGCACAACTTTATGCTTCACCACACGATAAACGCAAGCGACGAAAGAAGCTTCGAGCTTGTAAAATCGATTATAAACCAGTACGTGCCCCTCTTCCGCAGTAAGTATTTCAATATCTGCTGTGATGAAACGTTCGATATCTGCAACGGCAAGAACGCAGGCAAGGATAAGGGCGCGCTCTATCTCGATTTCACTCTTAAAATTATCGAGCACCTCAAATCGCTCGGCAAGACCGTTATGATGTGGGGCGACGTTGTTCTCAACCACCCCGAAACCATGGAACGCTTCCCCGACGATATGATAATGCTCAACTGGTGCTACGACTGCAACCCGATTCTCGAAAACGTCGAAAAGTTTGCAGAGCAGAAGTTCGGTCAGATCGTTTGCCCCGGTACAAGCTGTTGGAACCAGTTCTGCGAATGTGTCGGCTATGCAGAGCAGAATATCAGTAAAATGGTTCAAAAGGGCGGCGAATGCAAGGTTATGGGTATGCTCAATACCTCGTGGGGCGACTACGGTGCAGTCTGCCCGATGTCCTGCACGCTTTACGGCGTAGTGCTCGGCGGCGCGCTCGCTTGGAACAGAAAAACCAAGGTTATGTGCGAAAAGTTCGATAACGCAGTTTCCGAGCTCGTTTACGGCGATGCAACCGGCGAAACCGTTAAGCTTATCCGCAAGCTCGATTCCTATGAACGACTTCTCTGCTGGGGACAGTACGTCAACGCAGTGTTCGATAACCGCTTCGCTACCTGGGGCGATACCGCTATGCCTACCGATGCCGCACCCTTTATCGAAAACGCAAAGAACTGCTTCGCGCTTGCTGAATCCTTCCGCAGACTTCCCGTACAGAGCGAGCTCACCGTTGATCTCCGCATTATGGCAGAGGGTGAGGGTATTATCAATCTCCGTATGGCAAGAATTATCGACGGCGTGACCGAAATCGACGAAGCAAAGGTAGAAGCGTGGATCGAACGCTATACCGAATCCTGGCTCCGTGACGATAAATACGGCGAGCTTGATGCCGTTATCGCAGTAATGCGCGGCAAGAAGTTCGATTATAAGTTCCTTCTTACAAACGCTTAAATCGCTACGCTCTCGACGCAAAACGCAGGCGTTTTGGTCGGTTATCCGCTTCGGCGGGGGTTGTGAGCGCCGTTCGTTCGCACAGCGTTTGTGCGCGTCTTCGGCTTGTCCAAGGTTGCGAAGCTCTGAGGTGTATTTTTCGAGGCGCATGTCCCCGAAAAATACAAGAATTTCATTGTATTGCGCTACGCTTTCGACGCAAAACGCAAGCGTTTTAATCGGTTATCCGCTGCGGCGGGGTTTAAAAGAATATTAACACGAAAAGCTCACCTCTGCGGTGAGTTTTTTGTATGCAAAAAATCCAAAAATCCCAAGAATGCTATTGACAATCGTGTGATTGTGTGGTATTATGGTGGCAAGAGGTATATAGGCGCCGTTTTGGGCAAAACAACCGTTGGTTGATAATGCGGTTTGTGTTTTTTGTCGTCGTTGACAAGATGCGCCGTTGTATGCTATAATAAAAATATCATAGAAGCTTCGCTTCGTGAAAGGAGAAAATCATGAAACACACACGTTTTATTGCGCTGTTGCTGGTGCTCTGTATGGCTATTGCGGCGTTTACCGCCTGCAAAACCGAAACACAGAATCCCGAAAGCAGTATTGAAGAAAGCAGTCAGAGCGCGGAAAGCTCTGAAATAAGCGAGGAATCCAAAGAGCCCGAGCGCATCGACGGTACCGAAAAATATAAATCCGCCGTCGAAAAGCTCGAAAACAGCGAAAATATAAGAATAAAAGCCGCTTACGAGCTTACGGTAACCGTCGGCACCGAAACCCGCACCGAAAGCGGAACGAGTACCGAAACCTATCTTTCCTACGGCGAAAAGGATATGAAATATTATGCCGAAAGCGAAACTGTATACGGCGACGGCAGAAAGGTTGCGTCCGAGGAAACTATGCTCGAAGGCACCGTATTCCTTGCATACGGCGAAAATCTGTTTTGCAGCCCTGCCGAAAGCGAATACAGCCTGTTTATTGCAGACCCCGAGCTTTACGGCGAAATAACCGAGCTTCCCGAAAAGGATAAAGACGGCAATACCGTTATAACCCTTATCGATGCCGAAAAGGTCGAAGAATGGCTTGCTTATGAATATGCGACCGTCGATACCGCAAGCGCAGAGCTTGTTTTGAACGACGACGGCGATATAGTTTCCTTTGCTTATACCGCGAAATTCAATCAGGGCGCGGCAGAGAAGGAAATGAAGTATTCCTTCGAAACCGTTTCGCTCGGAAGCGAACTTCCCGAGATAGAAGCACCGAAGGACGCAAAAAATTATCTTTCGGTAAAATCGGTTTCGGCAATGGTGCTTATGGACGAGGCGCTCAACAATATGAAGAGCCTCGGTACATACGGATATCAGAGCACCTGCTTTATGGAAGCCTTGAACATGACGGTTCATTCCACGAGCTCGCAGTACGATTCCTTTAAATACGGCGACGATTTCGCCGCGAAGTTCAATATGCAGAAGGAGCTTGCCTGGTACGACCTCAAATCCGGCAAGGTGCGCGAGGACACTGTTGAAAATGAAACGAGCATTATCGACGGCGTTATGAAGAGAGAGCTCAACGGAATAAAGGATTCGAAAAAGATAAAGGACGACGAGCTTGAAGATTTCATCGAAGGGCATCTCGACACCGTTTTGTTCTGCGTTCCCGAGCTTTCGGATATAACCGAAATAGAGGTCGAGGCTATCGACGGCTATCTTATGATAACCGCGCAGTGCAGTAAAAAGCACGGTGAAAAGATATACGATGAAATGGCTGAGCTTCTGAACAGCTTTGAAGACCTTGTCGAGCTTACCGACAGCTTCAAATCGGGCAAGAACGAATTTGTTATAACGGTCGACCTCGATACCTATTATCCCACCGCGATCTGCGTTGATTACGAGGGAATATTCAAGGTCGAGGGCTACGAATATACGATGGGTATGGAAAGAAATACCGCAATATTCCCCGCAAACCCCGACAGCTATTTCGATATAACCGAAAAGCACCACCCCGCATTCGATGAAGAACCCGAGGAAGAAGAAAAGGCAAAGCCTTTGTTCTACAAGGTTACCGATGCGAACGGAAACGTTATGTGGCTTCTCGGCACCATTCACATCGGCGATAACCGCACCGCTTATCTCCCGAAGGAAATATACGATGCGTTCAACGCTTCCGATGCGGCGGCTTTCGAAATCGACGTCGTTGAATTGAACGAGGAATTCGAAGACCCGAGCGACAAGCTTTTGGATCTTTATTACGAGGCGTTGATCTATGAGGATGATACCATCGACGAGCATATAGGCGAAACGCTTTACCGCGATGCAAGCAAGATCGCTCTTATTCTCGGTCTTGGAAACTACGGCGACGATTATATCGGAATGCTCGACAGCTACCGTCCTAACAGATGGTCCGAGCTCATTTCGGGTTATTATAGCAAGCATATGCTCGGTGTTTATTACAACAAGGGCGTGGATATGCGTCTGCTCACTCAGGCACATACCGAAGACAAGAAGGTCTATGAGGTCGAGGACCGCTACCGCAGTTATGAAATGGATATAGAGCTTTCGGACGACGTTCACGAATTTCTGCTTGCGGATGCCGTTAACTATACCCGCTCGTATATTGCGGCAGACAGTATAAAGATGTTTGAAGCTTGGTGCGACGGCGATATCGAAAAGCTCACCGAAATGATTAACGAACAGCCCGATTCCTCCGAAATGACCGAAGAAGAAATCAAGGCTTACGAGGAATACAGCAAAGCCCTTACCGACGACCGCGATGCGCTTATGCTTGAAAAGGCAGAGGAATATATAGCAAGCGGCGAAACAGTATTCTTTGCGGTCGGTCTTGCTCACCTGCTCGATAACGAAACCGGTCTTGTGAAGACTCTTACCGAGGCAGGCTACACCGTTGAATTGGTTGAATACGGCGCATAAACCGCACGGAGATACCGAATAAAAGAAAAATCCTTGTTGCTTCGGCGTGCATCTGTACGGATAAAAGGTAAAACGGAGGGGAATTTCTCCTCCGTTTTTCTCTTGCTCTTTTGCGAAGAATATGATATTATAATGACAATAAATCGGCGGAGAAGTATTATGACATATTTTTACGATCTTCACGTGCATTCGAGCGAGTGCAGCGGTTGTGCGGCGTCGAGCGTCGAAACGCTTGTTGCGGCGGAAAAGGCAGAGGGATATTCCGGCTTTGTTCTGACCAACCATTTTTTGACCGGCAACAACTGCATATCGAAGGAGCTTTCTTGGGAAGAAAAGGTAAAGCGTTATTGGGACGCGTATCTTATCGGCAAGGAAGCAGGCGAAAAGCTTGATTTCGACGTTATGTTCGGCATCGAGCACAATTACGGCAACGCGCAGGAGATACTTATATACGGTATCGACCTTGATTTTCTTGTTGCGAACCCCGATTTTTGCTCGCTTTCGGGCGAGGAGATCTGCGACCGCGTGCACGCGTACGGCGGCTTCGTTTCGCACGCGCACCCTTTTCGCGAGAGGGGATATATCCCGAAGGGTGATTTTCATTTGGATTATTCCTATCTCGATGCGATAGAGATTTACAACAGCGCAAACACCGAGCGTGAGGACGAGCGCGCACGCGAGCTTTGCGAACGCTTGGGGCTTGCTTATACCGCGGGGAACGATATGCATTATGCACCGCATTTCGCAACCTTTCCGAAAGCGGGACTGGCTTTCGATAAAAGAATCAAAACGAGCGCAGAGCTTATTACCGCCCTGCGAAACCGCGAGGGCAGGCTCTTTCATCAGGGCGAGCGTTATTTCAAATAAAGCAAAACAAAGGGAAGAGTTATACCTCTTCCTTTTTTATCGCCTAAAAACAATAATTTATCGAAAAACGATAAAAATATATTGACAAACGGGTTTTTGTGTGCTATTGTAAAAACAACAAATGACAATTCGGAGGTCGGTTATGCCCAAAATTTCTTCGCGTGCTTCAACGCTCATTTCGCTTATTCTCGCAGTAACGCTCGTGCTTCTTTTGTTCGCTATGATGGCGGTTATGCCGTTGTTTATCGATAAAGCTCCGCTTCTTTCGCACATACGCTCCTGGTTTACCGAAAAGGAAGCGGTTTTGGGGCTTTCGGGCGGGACGGTGTTCTGGCTGTGGGCTTATGCGGTAATGGCGGTTGCCGAAATGTGCTGTATCGCAATGGTAATGCTGCTTGTCCGTGTGAGGCGCTATTTGGTTTTCACTCCGATAACCGTTTCGTTAATCCGCTTCGTTTCGTGGGGGTGCCTGCTTATTGCGCTATTTTGCCTGCTTGTCGTTTATCATTTTCACATGTCCTATATGCTCGCGCTTGCGGCGGGATTTTTGGGCTTATGCGTGCGTGTGGTCAAGAACGTTATCGAGGAAGCCACCGCGATCAAGAACGAAAACGACCTTACTGTATAAGGGGGCGCTTGTATGATTGTTATTAATCTCGACGTTATGATGGCAAGGCGTAAAATGTCGTTAAACGAGCTTTCGGAAGCCGTGGGGATAACGCTTGCCAACCTTTCGATACTCAAAAACAACAAAGCGAAGGCGATTCGCTTTTCGACTCTCGAAGCACTTTGCAAGGCGCTCGATTGCAGGGTAGAGGATATTATCGAATACAGGGAGGATATATGAATTCTGATTTTACGGACAATGAACGCGGCTTCGAAGAAGTTGAGCGCGAATTCACGCAGTTCGAAGGGATTTACGCTTGGCTTTGCGTGCTTATCGGTTATCTGTTCTGCCGTTCGGGCGGAGTGACGGCAACGGCGTTGGTCGCGCTTTTTGCCGATTTGCTTACCGTTTTTGCACTTATCAGAAAGAAAATAAGTCTTAAAATATTGCCGATAAGCCTTTTTGCGCTTTCGTTCATATTTGCATTTTCCTGCGTTGTTGCGCCCGATATTACGGATGCCGCTTCGCTTATCTGCTCCTTCGTGTGCTATTGCGGCGCGTTATACACCGCCGTGGATAACCGTGTTAGGCTTGCGGGGCGCGACCTTATGCCGCTTAATCTTCTGCGTGCGCTTGCGGCGGTAAAAATAAGCGCGTTTGCCGATATGTTTTCGCTTATGTTCTCGCGCAGGAACAAAAGCCTTAAATCGATCGGATATATTCTGCTCGGCTTGTGCGCGGCGTTTATTCCGACAGCGATCGTCGTGGCTCTGCTTTCCTATGACGGCGGATTCGCAAGCCTGCTTGAAGAAAGCTTTGCTTTTCTGGACGAATTCAATCCCGCTTCGCATATCGGCTCGCTTTTGCTCGGCGCGGCGATTGCGTGCTATTTGTTCGGAATATACTGCGTGAACACCCAAAAACGCGAAGGCGCGGATATTGAAAAGCAGGTAAGCCGTATCGAAAAGGCGCGTGTCGCACCCGCGCTGGTCGTTGCTTCTGCATTCGTGCCGCTTTTCACGGTCTATATTTTCTTCTTTATTTCGCAATGGCAGTATTATCTTTCGGCGTTTTCCTCGGTATTGCCCGAGGGTGTGGCAAGCTATGCCGAATATGCGCGGAACGGATTTTTCGAGCTTTGCACGGTTTCGGGCATAAATTTCGCGCTTATATCGCTTGCGGCGCTTTTGCTGAAGCGCGATACTGCGGTCGAAAAGTGGGTACTGCGCGTGATTTCGTTGATAATTTCGATTATGACGCTTGTGCTTATCGGCACTGCGATGGCAAAGATGATGCTTTATATCGACCGTTACGGGTTAACGGTCAAGCGCGTGCTCTCCTCGTGGTTTATGGTACTGCTTTTTATACTTTTCGTTTTTGTGATAATCCGTCAGCTTGCACCGAAATTCAAGCTCTTTACCGCTTCGGCTTATGCCGTGCTTTTAATGGTGCTTTTGCTTTCGGCTTTCGACTACAAGGGCGTTATTGCCGATTATAACGTCGAGCTCTATATTTCGGGCAGTGCCGAAGGTGTCGACGTTTGCGCGCTGACCGAGCTTGGAGATTCGTCGGTGCCCGCAACGGTGAAGCTCGCAAGATATTACGAGGAAAACGGTATGACGGAGAGCAATGATTACGATTATATATCGCGCAGGCTTGAAATTGCGAGAAGGTCGGTATCCGAGCGCGGAATTTTCGAATTTTCTTTTGCCGAATACCGCGCGGAAAGGGCGATTGAGGAATATTATGAACAAAAATAAAAAAATAAAGGTCGCGCTTACCGTTGGGTTATGTCTGGCGCTTTTGGGCGTAATCGTGTTTGCGCTCGCGGCGTTTGCCGACCTGAAGCGCGAATCGGACTATATAGCGGCACAGCCGGGCAGCTCGGGCGTTGATTTTTTGGGCTTACACATTGCGTCGGCTATGGTTGTCATAATTACATTTATGCTTGCCGTCATCGCCGTTGATATTTATATTTCGCTTTGGTATTTTCTCGTGTCTGCCGTAAAGCGCAGGGTGAAAACGGTGATGAACGCGGCGGCGTTCACGTTGTCATTGATTTCTCTGTTTTTCGTTGCGTTGGTGTTTGTTTTTGAAACGGGCGTCGGCAGTGACCTGTTCATTTTGGGCTTCTTCTGGGCGCTCGCTCTGCCGATATACCGCTTGGTATATTGCTTTGTAAACATCGGGAAAGGTTGACATAACTATGCGTACAAAGAACCGTTTTATAAACAAAGCATGCGCGGCGTTGCTTCTGCTGTCGGTGATAAGCCTTTTGCTTGTAAGCTGTGGCGGAAAATACGATGAAAGCGATTTTTTGGGGAAGACATCTGCAGAGATAGTAAGCGAATTTGGCAAATTTGATATTATGTCAAAGCCCGCAGACAGCGACGGCTTGCACCGAAACGCCGTCTGCGGTTATACGATAAGAGAAAAGCGCAAGGGCTTACTCGACAGCATACCCGAGGTTTTGATTTTTATCCATTTCGATGAAAACGGAATAGCCGAAGGTTGCGAAGAGGGATACCGCCCCGGCGGTTGATGCGAACTAAAAAAACGCGGTGAACGTACCGCGTTTTTTCTTAATCTATTTTCCAGTTTATTTCTTCTTTTCCTATCGAGCGCAGGAATTCGTTGCATTTAGAAAAGTGCTTACAGCCGAAAAAGCCGTTATAAGCCGAAAGGGGACTCGGGTGGGCACATTCCAAAATAAGATGGTGCTTGTTGGTGATAAGGCTCTTTTTTGCCCTTGCGTAACCGCCCCAAAGAATAAAAACTATCGGCTCTTCGCGCTCGTTAAGCAAGGAAATGGCACGGTCGGTAAAGATTTCCCAGCCCTTGTTTCTGTGACTGCCCGCACAGCCGTCGCGCACGGTGAGTACGCTGTTTAAAAGCATAACACCCTGCTTTGCCCATTGGGTAAGCTCGCCGTGGTTTGCCATCGGTATTCCGAGGTCGCTTTGAAGCTCTTTATAGATATTAACGAGCGAGGGCGGCATCTGCACACCCTTTTTCACCGAAAAGCAGAGCCCGTGCGCCTGACCTGCGCCGTGGTATGGATCCTGCCCGATAATTATTGCGCGCACCGAATTATAGTCGGTATATTTGAACGCGTTGAATATATCGTTCATTTCGGGATATATCGGAACGCCCGATTGTAGATATTCCTTTTTTAAAAATCCGCGGAGAGTGCGGTAGTAATCCTTTTCTGCCTCGGGCGACATTAAAGCGTCCCAGGAATTGCCGAATTCAAACATATTTTCACCTCTTGAATACATTATAGCATAAAAGCGGATTAAATCAATAAATTTTGATTGACAAATCGAAATTTTCAAGTTATTATTATAATGATATTTTATGAACATAAAAGAGGTGAGATTTTAATGGATTCTTCGCGAAGTAGCGGCATAAAACCCAAAAGTATTTGCGCGGGATCGGTTAAGAAATCTCACTTTTTCTTTTCGTTCCCGCGTTAAATAGGGTTTTTACCGTGCTTCCTTTTACCACTATTAAAGAAAGGAAAACGGAAAAATGGAAAGAGAAGAACTCTTCGAACTCGTCGCCACACTGCTTGTGAGCGGCGACTATGCAAAGCTTCGGCGGATTTTGACCGAGCTTGAACCCTTTGACCTTGCCGAAATATGCGAACAGCTTAACGAATCGCACCTTCCGATCGTGTTCCGCATATTGCCGAAGGACTCTGCGGCGGAATGCTTTGCGAATATGAGCTCCGATTTGCAGGAGCTTCTGATAAAGCGTATGTCGGACGCCGAGCTTAAAGCGATGCTCGATGAAATGTTTGTCGACGATACCGTTGATATTATCGAGGAAATGCCCGCGAACGTTGCGGCGAGAATGCTCGCAAACTCCGACCCCGAAACGCGCGAACAGATAAACCGTATTCTTAACTACCCGAAGGACAGTGCGGGCAGTATTATGACCACCGAATACGTGCGTCTTAATAAAAATATGTCGGTTGCCGATGCATTTGCGCGTATTCGCCGCGTTGGCTATGAAAAAGAAACGATTTATACCTGCTACGTCACCGAATCCGACAGAACGCTTGTCGGTGTGGTGACGGCAATGGATTTGATGCTTTCCGAAACCGATACGCTCATTTCGGAGCTTATGGAAACCAACGTTATTTCGGCAAAGACCGATGACGACAGGGAATCGGTCGTTAAAAAGTTTTCGGACTATAATTTTCTTGCACTTCCGGTTGTTGACGGCAGTAACCGCTTGGTCGGTATAGTTACGGTCGACGACGCGTTCGACGTCGCGCTTGAAGAAGCGACCGAGGACTTGGAAATTATGGCGGGTATTACCCCGACCGATAACAAGCCTTATTTAAAAATCGGCGTTATCGCAACCTGGCTTTCACGCGTGCCGTGGCTTATGCTTTTAATGCTTTCGGCAACCTTTACGGGTGCGATAATTTCGAGCTACGAGGAAGCCTTAAGCCACCTCGTTATACTTACTTCGTTTATCCCGATGCTTATGGGTACTGCGGGTAACGCGGGCGGTCAGAGCTCGGTTACTATAATCCGCGCGCTTTCCTTGGGCGACGTTGTGCCGAAGGATATTCTGCGGATTTTGTGGAAGGAGCTTCGCGTTTCGTTCCTCTGCGGTATTTCGCTTGCGTTTGTCGGCTATTTCAAAGCGATATTTATCGACGGTGCCGATGCGACGGTTGCTCTTGTCGTATGTATAACCCTTTTTGCGACGGTTGTTGCCGCAAAGGTTGTCGGCTGCGGATTCCCCGTGCTTATTAAAAAGCTTGGCTTCGATCCCGCGGTGGTTGCGAGCCCGTTTATCACCACCGTTATCGATGCGCTTGCGCTCGTAGTTTATTTTGCCGTTGCAACGGCTGTTATACCCACACTTTAAAAATCACTAACCGGAGGAAAATATGTCGGTAATCTATAATTCCGCAACAGGTCAGTATTCGCTCCACACAAAGAGTTACAGCTATATTATGCAGGAAAGAGAAGGCTTCCTTTTGCATCTTTATTGGGGCAAAAAAACCTTCGGCGACTGCAGCTATATGTTCCGCGAGCAAGGCAGAGCGGCGTTTTCACCCCGTATGGAAAACTGCGACGGCTTTATTCTCGACGATATTCCTCTCGTATACCCCTGCTGGGGCA
>JAZTXJ010000131.1:0-20465 GCA_045636285.1 Eubacteriales bacterium | reverse complement strand
AAGCGTTACCGAGCCGAGCGCAACGCTGACCACTCCAAGTCCGCGGAGCTCGCCCCATTTTGCAGAAAGTGCCTCGTTCATCGCGTTTTCGAGCTCGGTGTTGTGGGTTACTATCTGGTTCGGTCGGATTTCGAGTGCGCTCAATCTGCCGAACGCGGGCTGAAGCGCGCTTATAAATTCGGCTTTGAGCTGGCTGTCGAGCTCGTCGCGGGTATATTCGCGTTCGATATTACCGCAAACGTTGGTATAGAAAAGAAGCGGGTTTGCGATTTTATAGGAATAAACGCCCGAGCAACGCACAGAAACGTCGATATCGAGCCCGATTTTCGAATCGACAACGCGGAACGGAATCGGGTTGGGGGTTCCGAATTTGTTATCGATAAGCTCTTTCGTATTGAAATAGTAAACGCGCTGATCCTTGCCGGTATCGCCGCCGTAAGTAAAGCGCTTGCCTATTGTTTTGAAGGTATCTGCAATTCCCTTGCCGAGCGGGCCTGTAAAAATACTGGGCTCGGTAGAGGTATCGTAGGTATATTCGCCCGGCTCGGCGCAGATTTCCACAACCTTGCCCTGCTCTACGATCATCATACATTGACCGTCGGCTACGGCGATACCCGAGCCGTTGGAAATAATATTATCGTTGCCCTTGGTGTTCGAGCTTCTGCCGCCTATCTGCTTTTTGCCCCTTACGGCAAGCACCTCTTTTTCGAGCGAATCGCAATAGAAAAATTCCTTCCACTGATCGGCAAGAGTTCCGCCTACTGCTCCGAATACAGCCTTAATAAGTCCCATATCATTTCTCCCTTTTCGTTTTGATTTTTTATCGTTATTATTTTACGGTAAGCTTTTCGATCGCCGCGTTATCGCCCGCAACCACAAGCAGCTCGTTTTCGGCAAACGGGCGGTTGGGGTCTGCCAGCAGGGTAAATTCCTCGTTTTCGTTATCGGCAACCGCGATAATGCTTACTCTGTATTTTTTACGCACGTCGATTTCGATAACGGTTTTTCCTATCCAGCTTTTCGGCGTTATGATTTCTGCAATGGTGAAATCGCCCGAGGGCGCGAAATAATCGACCATACCGCGACGCGAAAGCGTATAGGCGAGCTTGGTGCCCGATTCCTTTTCGGGAAGCACGACGTAATCGGCGCCGACCTTCATAAGAACCTTTTTCTGACGCTCGTCTGTCACACGGCAGACTATTTTCGGAATACCGAGCTCCTTTAACAAAAGAGTTATAAGTATGCTTTCCGAAAGATTGTTTTCCATACAGATAACGGCGCAGTCGCAGTTTTTCACCCCTGCCGCGCGCAATACGGCTTCGTTCGTCGCGTCGCCGCAAACGGCATTGCCGACAATATCGCCTATTTTATCGATTTTTTCCTGATCGGCATCTATTACCAGCACGCGCTGACGGCTTTTTGCAAGCGTGGTTGCAAGGTTTGTTCCGAAATTGCCGAGTCCTATAACACAAATACCCTTTACTGCACTCATTTTTATCTTTCCTTTCCGAAATTCGTTTCGATTATCCGACAGGCATACCCAAGCGCGGGTAGCTTATATTTACGTGTTCGCGGTTGGTGCGAACGAGAATCGCATACATTACCGAGGTAATTCCTATTCTGCCGAAGAACATAAGGCTTATTATAAGCAATCTGCCGAACAGCGAAAGCTTTGTCGTTATGCCGACGGTTATACCCACCGTGCCGAACGCCGAGAACACCTCGTAATACGCGGCAGAGAGCGGAACTCCTTCGACTGCGTAAAGTGCAAACCCGCTTGCCGCAACGATTATCAGCCCTATTACAAACAACGCAAACGCGCGGCGAACGGTATCGTTTTCTATTCTTCTGCGACGGTATACCGTTTCGGCGTTACCGCGTATAATGCTTACCGTCGAGGCAAGCACGATAATAAGCGTGCTTATTTTTATTCCGCCCGCAGTAGAGCCGGAATTGCCTCCGATAAACATCAGAAGCATCGAAAACAGCTTCGTGCCCTCGTAAAGACCGTTCTGGTCGATTGCCGCAAAGCCCGCCGTGCGAAGCGTTACCGATTGGAACAGCGAGCGAAGGATTTTCGTCCACGCGCTTCCGCTTCCGAGCGTTGCTTCGTTATTCCATTCCGAAACCGCAATAACGATCGCACCGCCCAAAACGAGCACCGTGCCGACGGTGAGCACCGCCTTCGAATAAAACGAAGGTCTTTTTCTTTCCTTTATGCTGTGGCGTATATCGTCCCAAACGAGAAAGCCGGTCCCGCCAGAAAGAATAAGCGCAATGAGCACGAAATTGATATAGGTATCGTCGGCAAATGCGGCAATGCTAGAAAATTCGCCGAGCTCTGCTCCCATAATATCGAAGCCCGCATTGCAAAACGCGCTTACCGAATGGAAAATGCCGTAGCAGATACCCTTTATCCACCCGAACCGCGGGATAAATCTGAACGAAAGCAGCAATGCGCCGATACCCTCTGCCGAAAGCGCGAACGCCGTGACTCTGTGCGCGAACGAGGCGAGGTTGGAATAGGGGTCGAGGTTCATGCTTTGTGTGAAAAGCAGCTGCTCACGCGGGGAAACGCGCCTGCGGAGCAACGATGAAAACACCATTGCAAGCGACATAAAGCCAAGCCCGCCGACCTGTATTAAAAGCAAAATAACGCCCTTACCGATTGCCGACCAATACACACCCGTATCGACCGTAATAAGTCCGGTAACACAGGTTGCGCTGGTGGCGGTAAAAAGCGCCGTAACGGGATCGGTAAATTCCCCATTGGAAGAAGAAAAAGGCATAGCGAGAAGAAGCGTTCCGACGAGAATTATCGCCAAAAAGCCGAAAATGATAACATTTGTCGGCGACATACGCTTTTTCAACCCGATACACCTTCCGATCGATCAAAATATTTCATTAGCTCAACACCGAGCGAAAAAACGCTTTCGCAGGGTGCTTTTCCGCATTTTTCAAACAGCTTTTCGCTTGGGGTATAGCCGTATCCGACGGGAACGAAATCTATTCCCGCGTTCTGCGATACCTCGCAATCGGCAATTCCGTCGCCGACAAAAAGCGCCTGCTCGGGCGTAAATCCCAGCTCCCTTATGACCGAAAGAGTCGCTTCGGGGTTGGGCTTGCGGTCGGTATCGCCGCGCACGCCGCGGATATATGCAAAGCTGTTTCCGAAGTAGTGCTTCACCATCGGAACAGCCGATTTATCGTCCTTGTTGGTAACCACCGCGCACACCGCACCTGCGGCGTTAAGCCTCTTCAAAAGCTCGGAAATACCGCTGTATTCGGCGGTTGTTTCGCACATTCCCTTTTCGTATTCCGCGCGGAACAGACTGCGTAATTCAAGGCATTTTTCGTCTGTTGCGCCGGCGGGAAGAGCACGCCGCATAAGCATGAGCGAGCCGTTGCCGAGAAAGCTTTGGACTTCGCCCACCGTGCGTTCGGGATAGCCGAGCTTGGCAAGCGCGCGGTTGACCGCGGCGGCAATATCCGCGATAGTATCGAGAATAGTGCCGTCGAGGTCGAAGATTATCACTTTTTTGTTAAGCGATTTCATTTTCAAGATAGATTGCAATATCCTTTACGGTTTTCAAGCCGTTAACGTCATCGGGGATAATGATGTTCATTTCGTCCTCGAGCGTCATAAGCATTTCAACTATGTCAAGGCTGTCTGCGCCGAGATCTTCAACTACCGCCGCATCGTCTGCGATGGTTGCAACGTCGATACGGAGCTGCTTTGCGATAACTTCCTTAACTCTGTCAATGATCTGCATAAAAAATTTTTCCTTTCGTGGTAAAAAATGTTTTCCGACACACCTATAATAATCTATAAATCAGAAAATTACAAGTGGTTTTTATTTTTTTTACAATTAAACGGTTAAAACAGTCTTAATTCGGTTGACTGCGCGGGATTTTTATGTTAAAATATACTGATTAATTATAAGGAGAGCTATATGCTCATATTAGGAATCGACCCCGGACTTGCAACTATCGGCTTCGGACTGGTTATGAAAAGCGGCGAAAAGTACCGCGCAATAGGATACGGCGCGATAACCACCGCGCCCAAGCAGATGATCGAAAAGCGGCTTGACGAAATATACGATTCGATGGTCGAAATTCTTACGAAATACAAGCCCGACTGTATGGCGATAGAAGAAATTTTCTTCAACAGCAACATCACGACGGCGATTGACGTTTCGATGGCAAGAGGGGTAATTCTTCTCGCGGCTTACAAATGCGGCGTCGATATTTACGAATACACTCCGCTGGAGGTAAAAAGCTCGGTCGTAGGCTACGGCAGAGCCGAAAAACAGCAAATACAGTATATGGTAAAGCTTATGCTGGGGCTGAAGGAAACCCCCAAGCCCGACGATACGGCAGACGCGCTTGCGCTTGCGCTCTGTCACGGAATGAGAATGAAAAACTACGGATAAGGAGGCGCGTTCGATGATACATTTTATTCACGGCACACTCGCTTCGCTTTCGGAAAGCTTTGCGGTTATCGATTGCGGCGGAGTCGGCTTCAAGCTCGGCATTTCTATCGCAACAAGCTCGAAGCTTTCGATGAAAAGCGGCAAGGACGTGCTCCTGTATACCTATATGGCGGTAAGCGAGGATAATATTTCGCTTTACGGCTTTTCCGAAGAGGACGAGCTTAATCTCTTCACAAGGCTTATTTCGGTTTCTGGCATCGGACCCAAAGCAGGTATTTCGATACTCGGCACCCTTTCGCCCGACGACCTGCGCGCCGCTGTCGCAAACAACGATGCGAAAACCATCGCACAAGCCCCCGGTGTCGGCTTGAAGACCGCACAAAAGCTTATTATCGAATTAAAAGATAAAATATCGCTCGACGATATTTCCGCACCCGTATCCGAAGGCGGAAGCGCAAACGGCGAAAAGGTAACGCAGGTTATCGATACGCTGGCAATATACGGCTTCCCGCGTGCAAAGGTGGCGGAGGTATTGAAAAGGCTCGACAAAAGCCTTCCGCTCGAAGAGCTTGTGGCGCAAACACTCCGCATACTCGGAAAGGAGGCGGGAAACTAAATGCCCATAAATTCCAAAATCCCCGATTATTCCGAAGATTTCGATTTTGAAGGCCGCATAACCGGCGCGGAATATTCGTCGATAGACGACGATAACGAATTTTCTCTCCGTCCGAAAACGCTGAACGAATACGTCGGTCAGCAAAAGGTAAAAGACAATCTTTCGGTATTTATAAAAGCCGCCGCCGCAAGAGGCGACAGCCTTGACCACGTTTTGCTTCACGGCCCTCCCGGCTTGGGCAAAACCACGCTTTCCTGCATTATTGCAAGCGAGCTGGGTGTTAATTTGAAGGTAACGAGCGGTCCCGCGATCGAAAAAGCGGGCGATCTCGCCGCGTTGCTCACCACGCTTGAACGCAACGATATACTTTTTATCGACGAAATACACCGTCTTCCCCGTCAGGTCGAAGAGGTGCTCTATCCCGCGATGGAGGATTTTTCGCTCGACCTTATGACAGGCAAGGGACCCGCGGCACGCTCTATCCGTATTCAGCTAAAGCCCTTTACCCTTGTCGGCGCGACAACGAGAGCGGGTCAGCTTTCCTCGCCCTTGCGTGACAGGTTCGGTATGCTGTTCAGGCTCGAGCTTTATACCCCCGAAGAGCTCGCGCTTATAATCACCCGTTCGGCAGGTATTTTGGGTGTTCCCATCACCGCAGACGGCGCTTATGAAATTGCCCTTCGTTCAAGAGGAACTCCGCGTATCGCAAACCGCTTTTTGAAGCGCGTGCGCGATTTTGCGACAGTGCAGGGCAACGGGGTTATAGATTTTCATATCACGAGAACCGCGCTCGATGCGCTCGAGGTCGATGCGCTCGGACTTGATTCTGTTGACAGACGTATGCTCACCGCAATAATCAAGCATTTCGGCGGCGGTCCCGTCGGGCTCGAAACGCTTGCCGCGGTTATTGGCGAAGAATCGGTAACGCTCGAAGACGTTTACGAGCCTTATCTGCTTCAGCTCGGCTTTATAAACCGCACCCCGCGCGGACGCTGTGCGACCGCAGGCGCTTATCGCCATTTGGGGCTTGAGGTTCCGAGCGGAATGACCGATCAGATAACCTTTGCCGACGAAATTTAACACAACGACACCAAACAAGGAGTTTAAAATGTACTCTGCTGATAATTGGAAGGAATACCGTCTTCTCGATGCCAACGGCGGCGAAAGACTCGAAAAATGGGGCGATTACACCCTTATCCGTCCCGACCCGCAGGTTATTTGGAGCGGCGAACGCACGCTTCGCGGATGGCAAAAGGCCGACGGTATATACAGACGCTCGCGTTCGGGCGGGGGCGAATGGATAAAAAAAGACGTTCCCGAGGAATGGATCATCTCTTACGGCGAGCTCAAATTCAGTATTTCCGCAATGGGCTTTAAGCACACGGGGCTCTTCCCCGAGCAAGCGGCTAACTGGGATTGGTTCACCAAGCTTATAAAAAACAGCAACCGCGAAATAAAGCTTTTAAACCTTTTCGCATATACCGGCGGCGCAAGCGTTGCCGCGGCAAAGGCGGGCGCGTTCGTATGCCACGTCGATGCAAGCAAGGGCATTATCGCAAAAGCAAAGCGCAACGCCGAGCTTTCGGAAATACCGCAGAACAAGATAAGATATATCGTTGACGATGCATTTAAGTTCGTCGCACGCGAAATAAGACGCGGCAACAAATACGATGCGGTCATTCTCGACCCGCCTTCCTTCGGGCGCGGTCCGGGCGGTGAAAAATGGGTTATCGAGGATTGCCTTGACGAGCTTGTCGGGCTTGTATGTCAGGTCCTTTCGGACGACCCGCTGTTCGTTCTGCTCAACTCCTACACCACGGGACTTTCGCCCGCGGCAAACGGATACGTGCTCCGCAAGCACACCAGACGCTTCGGCGGAAGCGTAGAAAGTCAGGAAATCGGTATTCCCGTTGAATCGAGCGGCGAAATACTTCCCTGCGGTGCGGCGAGCAGGTGGACACCTTAATACCCCAAAAAATCTTTGATTTTTCGGGGACCCCTGTGACGCTGACGCGTTCGACACAAAATGCTTCGCATTTTGGTCGGTTAAGGATTTGTGAACGCCGTTCGCTCGCGCAGCATTTGTGCGCGCCTGCGGCTTGTCCAAATGCTCGGCGTTCATAGGTGTATTTTTCGACGCGCATGTCGCCGAAAAATACAAGGTTCCATTGTAAAAACGCGTTGCGTTTTGAAGTGTGGCTCGCATGTCGCCGAAAAATACAAGATTCCATTATAAAAACGCGTTGCGTTTTGAAGTGTAGCTCGCATGTCGCCGAAAAATACAAGGTTTCATTGTAAAAACGCGTTGCGTTTTGAAGTGGTTTTGAATTGTTTTTAAGTTTTATTGAGTTATAGGTAAAGTAATGTCGTTTATTGAAGCGCGCGGGATTGAATTTGCATATTCGCCCGAGGAAGAAAAGGTAATAAAGAATATCGACCTGAAGATCGAAAAGGGCAGCTACGTTGCCATTCTCGGTCACAACGGTTGCGGAAAAAGCACGCTCGCAAAGCTTCTTTGCGGTATTCTTCTGCCCTCGGAAGGACAGATCCTTATCGACGGGGCAGACACCGCCGACGAAGAAAAGAGCTTTGAAATACGCAAAAGGTGCGGCATGGTATTCCAGAACCCCGACAACCAGCTTGTCGCAAGCGTTGTCGAGGAGGACGTTGCGTTTGCACCCGAAAATCTCGGCTTACCGCGCGAGGAAATAAGAAGACGCGTTGACAAGGCGCTCGCCACCGTCGATATGACCGAATACGCAAGGCACGCGACCTATAAGCTTTCGGGCGGACAAAAGCAGCGTATTGCCATTGCGGGTATGCTTGCGATGAGCCCCGAATGCATTATTTTCGACGAAGCGACCGCTATGCTCGACCCGACGGGCAGAAAAGAAATCGTTGCGGCGATGAAGCGCTTGAACTCCGAAATCGGAATAACCGTCGTTACGATAACCCACTATATGAACGAAGCAATCGAAGCGGACAGAATAATCGTTATGAACAAGGGCGAAATCATCGCCGACGGCACACCGAAGGAAATCTTTTCGGAGGTGGAAAAGCTTCACTCGGTTTCGCTCGCGGTTCCGCAGGTAACCGAGCTTATGTATCTGCTCGAGCAGGACGGACACACGCTTCCCCGCGGTGTTTTGCACGCAATGGAAGCCGCCGACGTGCTTGAAGCGTTTATTAAGGGGGCAGAAAATGAATAATGCTCTTGAACTGAAAAACGTAAGCGTTGTATACGGCGAAGGCACACCCTTTCGCAAGGCGGCGCTCAACGAAATAAGCACCTCCTTTCCCAAAGGCGAAATTACCGGAATTATCGGTCATACGGGAAGCGGAAAAAGCACGCTTGCTTCGCTTTTGAACGGACTTTTGAAGCCCACCGAGGGCGAAATCCTGCTTTTCGGCGAAAATATCTGGGCAAAGCCGAAGGAAATGGTGAAAATCAGAAGCCGTGTCGGGCTGGTCTTTCAGTACCCCGAATATCAGCTTTTCGATGAAACCGTCGAAGCCGATATTGCCTTCGGGCCGAAGAATATCGGTCTTGACGAAGAGGAAATAAAAAACCGCGTCCGTCTTGCCGCCGAATTCTGCGGATTGAGCGAAAAAGAATTGAAGCGTTCCCCCTTCGAGCTTTCGGGCGGGCAGAAGCGCAGAGCCGCTATTGCGGGCGTTCTTGCAATGCGCCCCGAAATAATCGTGCTCGACGAGCCCGCGGCGGGACTTGACCCCAAGGGCAAGGAAGAAATTCTTTCGGGCTTGGTGGAATACAAAAATACCTACGGTGCGACGCTTCTTATAATCTCGCACAGTATGGAGGACATCGCAAAATACGCCGACAGAATTCTGGTAATGAAGGACGGCGAAATATATATGCAGGGCGTTGTAGAGGAAATTTTTATGCAAGCCGAAAGACTTTTCGATGCAAACCTCGACCTGCCCCAGATAACGAAGCTTTTTATAGAGCTTAAAAAACGTATGCTTTGCAAAAGCACCGACGTTTATACAGTCGGCTATGCAAAAAAAGAAATCGAGAAAATTATCGCAAAATAGCAATCGAGGCACAGATGCTTAAAGACGTAACCTTCGGGCAGTATTATCCCGGAAATTCGTTGCTTCACCGCACCGATCCGAGAATAAAAATGCTTATATTAATTGAATATCTCGTGCTCGTGCTGGTCGCAGGAAGCGAGCTCGCGGCTCTGCTTTCGCTCGCCTTTACGGTGTTTCTTATCGCCGTTTCGGGCGTTCGGTTCGGGATACTTATAAAATCGGTCAAGCCGCTTTTGTTCGTGCTCGTGTTCACGGCGGTTATCAATCTGTTTTTCACCGCGGGCGAGGGCGCACCCTTGGTAGATTGGGGCTTTATCACGATATATGCAAACGGCATACGCAACGCGGTTATGATGCTTTTGCGCCTGCTTTCGCTCGTGCTCGGCACAAGCGTGCTCATTTCGTTCACGACAAGCCCGCTCGAGCTGACCGACGCGATAGAAGCACTCCTTTCCCCGCTGAAAAAAATAAAGGTTCCCGTGCACGAATTCGCAATGATGATGTCGATCGCGCTTCGCTTTATTCCGACTCTTATCGAAGAAACGAACAAGATAATTTCGGCACAAAAGGCAAGATGCGCCGATTTCGAAAGCGGAAACCTCTTAAAGCGCATAAAAGCGCTCGTACCGATACTCATTCCCTTGTTCGTTTCGGCGGTGCGCCGTGCGGAAGAGCTTGCCGATGCAATGGAATGCCGTTGCTATAACGGCGGCGAGGGCAGAACGAAGCTAAAGGTTATGAAATCGCGCCCCGCAGACTATATTTTTCTGCTTGCGGTAACGGTTATTACCGTTTCGGTGTTCTTTGCAAACAAGATATCGCTTTCGGAGATAATTGAATTATGCAAGGCTATATTCTGAAAATAGCATACAGAGGCACTAATTATTGCGGCTGGCAGGTACAGCCCGATAAACCCACCGTTCAGGCAACCGTGCAAAGCGCGATAGAAACGGCGTTCGAAACGAAAATCGAGCTTACCGGCTGCAGCAGAACCGATTCGGGCGTTCACGCGCGCGGATTCGTCGCGCTGGCAAGCGGCGAGCTTCCGCAAATCCCCGCCGAAGCGTTTGCGCTTGCGGTCAACACAAAGCTCCCGCCCGATATTGCGGTAACCGAAGTAAGCTACGCCAAGCAGGGCTTCCACCCGCGCTACGATGCGAAGGGCAAGGAATACGTTTATGTCGTTCACAATTCGAAAATAAGAGATCCCTTTACCGAAGAGGCTTCGTGGCACTTCCCGCGTGCGATAGACGTGGAAAAGGCAAACGAGCTTTGCTCGGAATTCGTCGGCAAAAAGGATTTTTGCGCGTTTATGGCGGCGGGCTCCAAAATAACCGAAACGGTGCGCGAGGTAAAATATTTCCGCGCCGAGCGCGAAGGCGACAGGGTTATTTTCACCGTGGCGGCAGACGGATTTCTTTATAATATGGTAAGAATAATGGTCGGCACTGTCGTTTCGGCGGCATCGGGCACGAAAACCATGCCGATAAGCGAAATAATCGAATCGCGCAACAGAGCGAACGCGGGCATTACAGCCCCCGCGAAGGGATTATTTCTTAACAGAGTGTTTTATTGAAAATTTGTAAAATAATAAAAGGAGGTAGCCATGGGCGCGTTTTGGATATTCAAGGATAAAAAATCAAAGCAGGGCAAGCAGGAAACGCCGACGGTAGAAGCACACTATATAAAGCTCGCGCGCAGGGCTTCGCTTCTTCGCTATACCGTGCTGGTGCTGATCGTGCTGTTTGCGGTATATTCCTTCTCGTTCCATTCAAGCGAAATAACCGTCGATAATTTCGAATATATGATGAAGTTCCTGAACGTCGGCGAGGATACCGAGGTACGCGAAAACACGGTGATCGCGTTTGACGGAAGCAAGGGCAACCGCGGACTGATATATAAAGGCGACCTTGCTATTCTGAACGAAAACGGTCTTACCGTTGCGGGCTGGGACGGCGACGTTATCCTGCGCGAAACCTTTTCGTTCGACCACCCGAAAATGATCGAAAACGGCATTAATATTTTCTGCTACGATCTCGGCGGCAAGGAGCTGAGGATATTCAACTCTTACTCCCAACTGCAAAAAACCTCTTACGATTACCCTATTTATTGGGTTTCCGCCGCACCGAGCGGCGAATATGCGGTGGTAAGCTCGGCAAAGGGCTATCGCTCGGCGGTATACGTTTACGATAAAGAGTTCCGTTTCCGCTACTCCCGCCTTTTCGGCGACAAATACGTCGATTTTGTCGCGATTTCTCCGAACGGACAGGAATTCGTAACGGCGGCGCACTATTCGAAAAACGGCAACCTTGTAACACAGATCTCGAAATTCAACATAACCGTAGAGGACGGCCCTCTCTTCACGCAGGAGTTCATAGGCGAGATACCTCTCGGCATATATTACACAAACGAAGGCTTTTGCCTTATGACGACCGATAAGCTGAGAGTGCTCGATAACTCCAACAATATCGTATCCGAAACCTCGCTTACCGAGCGTGAGCTGCTGTCGGGCAAGGTGTTCGGAAGCCGCACGCTTGTCAACTATGCGCTCGAAGGGCTTTCGGGCGGCACCGAAACGGTGATATACCGTGCAGACGGCAGTGCCGAATTCAGCAAACGGTTCGAAACCTCGCTTTCGGACACGCTTATCTGCGAAAACACGCTCTATACCCTCTCGCCCGGTGTACTTACGGTATGCGATATGGTGACGGGAGAAGAAAAAACATACAGCGTTCCGACCTCTTATTCCTCGCTCGTTGCCGACGGAAACGAGCTTATACTGTTCTCTGAAAACCAAGCCGAATATTTTATCCCCTCGGCTTATGAAAGAAAGGAAGACAACCAATGAGTATTTTGCTTGACGTAATCATAATCGCTATTTTCGCACTTACAGTATTTTTCGCCTATAAAAACGGCTTTGTGAAAACAGCCGTAAGCGCAATTTCGTTTATTCTGGCAATCGCTATCACCGCCGCATTCGCTTCTCCGCTCGCAAACTATATCAAAAACACCGAAATGGCGGGCGAAATCAAGGTCGCTGTGACCGATGCGATAACCGGCTCGCTTCCCGAACAGTCGGAAAGTGCCGAAAATATCGACAGAGCGAAAATCGAAGAATACCTCGATTCGCACCCCGAAATATTCGATAAGCTTCCCGATTTTGTCGGCTTCGATAAGGAAACCCTGCTTGAATGGTACGACGAAGCGACCGCAGGCGGCGAAGATCTGCAAAACAGCATAAAGGAAAACCTTGCCGCGAAATCCGCCGAAAAGATTGTCGATATAGTTTCGACTATTCTTGCCGTGATCTTGCTCTTTATCGCCGCACAGATAATTCTCGCTGTCGCCGCGTTTATTTTGAACCGCGTCGTTTCGCTTCCCGTGCTTCGCACCGCGAACAAGGGGCTCGGTGTCGCGCTCGGTATCGTGCTTGCAATTTTGCGTATTTCGCTCTTCTGCTTCGTTATGAACCTGCTTATCGGCAACGCGGAATATATTAACAGCGATTTTATAAACGGACTCCAAGCCGAAAACACTCTCTTCTTCAAAATGTTCTCGAATATAGATATTTTCTCGTTCTTTATCTAAAATCGCAAAGAGGTCAAAATGAAACACATCCCCAACATTCTTTCGACGATAAGGCTTTTGGCGATCCCTTTGTTCGTCTATGCATATTTTAATTTCAGTCCCTACGTCGCGGCGGTAATTTACGTTGCGGCATGGCTGACCGATGCGCTCGACGGTTATCTTGCGCGGCGCAATAATTGGATAACCGATATAGGCAAGCTTCTCGATCCTCTTGCGGATAAGCTTATGCAGATAGCCGCGGCGGTCTGCTTTACGATCGATAACGTTATTTTCCTTGCCGTACTTATTCCTTTGCTTTTAAAGGAATTCGCAATGCTTATCGGCGGAGTGCTTATTATAAAGCGCAGTAAGGTAGTCGTTCAGGCAAACTGGTACGGCAAGCTGGCAACGATTGTAATATTCGTGTGCGCGTTTTTAAGACTGCTTATAAGAAACAGCCTTGCGCTCGATATTACCGTCTGCGCGCTTATACTCTTAATGCTCGTCTTTTCTCTGATTATGTATTATTTAAAGGTTTTCAGAGTTAAATATAGCCAAAGCGATGAAGGCTGAATCGGCTTTCGCGCTTTAAACCATTCGCAAACAACAATGAGGTGACTTTATAAATGGAATTAAAAAGATGCTCGCGCTGTCAGGTGCGCCCCGCGATAATTTTCGTTCAGAAAAACGTCGGCGGCAAAATAACTAGCGAGGGCTATTGCATTAAATGTGCTCAGGAGCTTGGCATAAAGCCGATCGACGATATTCTTAACCAGATGAATATAAGCCCCGAGGATATCGATGCGCTCGACGAGGGCATGGGCGCTCTTATGCCGTTTGAAAACGAAGGCGACGAAGAGGGCAGAGCCCCCTCGATAGATATAAACTCCTTCTTCGGCAACGGCAAGCCCGCGGAAAGCGGCGAAGCAAAGGGCGAAGGCGGCGCAAAGCAGGAGCAGAAGCCGAAGGGCAAGCGCGGCAACAGCTATCTGCGCGATTTCTGTATTTGCCTTACCGAAAGAGCGCGCGAGGGCAAGCTCGATAATATTATCGGCAGAGATAACGAGCTCGAACGCGTTATTCAGATACTCACCCGCAGACAAAAGAACAACCCCTGCCTTATCGGCGAACCGGGTGTCGGCAAAACCGCAGTTGCGGAAGCGCTGGCGCAGAAGATCGTAAGGGGCGAGGTTCCTTATAAATTAAAGGACAAGGAAATATACCTTGTCGATATGACCGCCATCGTTGCGGGAACGCAGTTCCGCGGTCAGTTCGAAAACCGTATGCGCGGACTTATCGAGGAAACGAAAAAGGCGGGCAACGCCGTGCTCGTTATCGACGAGGTTCATTCGATCGTCGGCGCGGGCAACGCAGAAGGCGGTATGAACGCCGCAAACATTTTAAAGCCCGCACTTTCGAGAGGCGAAATCCAGCTTATCGGCGCAACGACCTTAAAGGAATACCGTCAATATATCGAAAAGGACGCCGCTCTTGAACGCCGTTTCCAGCCCGTTATGATCGGCGAGCCCTCGATCGAGGACAGCGTTAAAATTCTTGCGGGCATTAAAAAATACTACGAAAGCCACCACGGAATAACCATTCCCGATCATCTTATTCGCAGAATGGTAACCCTTTCCGAACGTTATATTACCGACAGATTCCTGCCCGACAAGGCGATAGACCTTATGGACGAAGCCTGCGCTCACATGGCGATGCATTCTCCGATAATAAACGAAATCGCACTCGTTTCGGAATCGCTTGCGAAGTTAAGAAGCGAGCTTTCGGCAATCGAAGGCAAGGAAACACCCGAGGAAGACGATTTCCGCCGTATCGCCGATTTGAAAACCGCGATACTCCAGAACGAAGCCCGCTTTAACGAGCTCTCGGCAGAGCGCGACAGGCTTTGCCTTACCGATGCCGAAATAGCAAGAGTTATAGAGGTATGGACGGGTATCCCCGCAACGAATATAAGCGAAAACGAATTCGTTAAGATAGAACGGCTCGAAGAGGAAATCAAAAAGCGCATCGTCGGTCAGGACGAAGCGGTAAGCTCCGTCGCAAAGGCGATAAAGCGCTCCCGCGCGGGAATTTCTTATAAGAAAAAGCCTGTTTCCTTTATTTTCGCGGGCAGTACGGGTGTCGGCAAGACCGAGCTTGTTAAGGTGCTCGCACAATATCTGTTCGATTCTCCCGAATCGCTTATCAGGCTCGATATGAGCGAATTTATGGAAAAGCATTCGGTTTCACGCATTATCGGCTCGCCTCCCGGCTACGTCGGCTATGACGATGCGGGACAGCTTACCGAAAAGATTCGCAGAAAGCCCTATACCGTAATTCTTTTCGACGAAATCGAAAAGGCGCATCCCGACGTTATGAATATTCTGCTTCAGATACTCGACGACGGCAGAATAACCGATGCACACGGCAAGGAAGTCAATTTCGAAAACACGGTTATAATTATGACCACCAACGCAGGCAGCGGCGAAAGCAGTGCGATCGCGGGCTTCGGCGAAAACGCGGCACAGAACGACAGCGCGAAGGTTATGAAGGCGCTCGAATCCTTCCTGCGCCCCGAATTTATTAACCGTATCGATGAAATCGTTGTATTTAACCGACTTTCGAAAAGCAACTTCGGCGCGATATGCCGTATTATGCTCGGCGATCTTCAAGCCGTGCTTGCCGAAAAGGGCATGACGTTCGAATACACCGAAGGCGTTGTGGAATATCTTGCCGAAAAGGGCTATTCCGAAAAATACGGTGCGCGTAACCTTCGCAGACTCATTCAATCGGATATCGAGGATGAGCTCGCAAGCGTGATTGTCGCAAACTACCGCGAACCGATAAGCAAAATTTTTGCCGACACGGCAGACGGAAAAATAGTTATTACCATTCAAAAATAAACCCACAGAGGTTTTCTTAAATGGCAAACGGAAAAGAAAATTTAAAAATCAAAACCGTTTCCGGCGCACAAGGCGAAGAGGAGCTCACCTTTTCGCCCGAGGAGATGCAGCCTTTTGAGGTCGCGGAAGCATTGGAAAGCGATCTTATTGCGGGCAAAACGCCAAAGCAGGTAAAAAAAGCGAGAAGACTGTTCGGAATAAACGAAATCAAAAGCGAATTCCGCCTATCCTTCCGCGAAAGCCTTAAAAACCAAGTCAAAGGGCTTATAGGCTTATTCCTTATGGCGGCCTCGCTTATTATGTATCTCTTTTCTCCCGAAGAGCCTACGTTTCTCGTGATGTCGGCGGTCGTTGCACTTATTATACTGCTTAACGCCTTTGCCGAATACCGCGCAAGCCTTGCATTGCGGATCCCCGCACGCTATTCCTCGCTTAAAGCGAAGGTCGTGCGTAACGGCGAAGAAATAATGCTCGATTCGAAGCTGCTTGTCCCCGGCGACCTGATCGTGCTCGAGGAAGGCACGATGGTGCCCGCCGACTGCAGATTGGTCGATGATATGAATCTTTGCGTTATGGAAACGCAGGTAAGCGGTGTGAACGGAAGCGTCGGCAAGGACAGCCGCTACGTTGCAAGAAGCGGCCCCGAAGCGATCTGCTCCAATATGGTATATGCGGGCAGTATAGTTACCTCGGGCTTTGCCAGCGCGATAGTCTGCCGCACGGGAAAGGAAACTCTGCTTCGCAGAATGCGCGCGGGAAACGAGGATTACGTTCCCAAAATAATGAAATACGTTCAAAGCCTTTGCAGGTTTGTTTCGACAGCCTCGCTTATCGTCTGCTTTGCCCTGCTTATCGTCGGGGTTGCGGCGGGAGCGGATATTACCGATTGGTTTATCGTTTCGCTCGCTATCGGCGCAAGCTCGCTTTGCGACAGTATGGTTTCGCTGTGCGCTTCGTCGCTCGGCTTCGGTGCAAAGCAAATGGCAGAGGACGGCACCGTAATTAAAAATTACGGCTGTATACAAACTCTCGCAAAGACCAACACGGTTATGTGCGGCAAAAATCTGGCGTTCCCGCCCAAAAGAATAACTCTTACGGGGCTTTATTTCTCGGGCAGGAATTACGACCGCGAAAAGCGTCCCGATGCCGATGCCGAAGAGCTTTTGAAGCTTATGCTCGTATGCTCCGACGCAAGAAAAATAACCGCCGCGGAAAAGAAAAAAACGCGCGGACTGCCCGAATACAAGGGCTCTCCGCTCGATGATGCGATTGTAGATTACTTCGGCGAATGGAACAAGCCGATAGGCAACATACGCGAGCAATATATAAAAATGGACGCCGAATATACCCTATCGGGCGATATTTCGAGAATGCTCGCGCTTCATAACGGCAAAAACACGGTTATCGTGCGCGGCTCGCCCGAAAATATTCTTTCGCGCTGTGTCGGCTATACGCTCGACGGAACCGATTATAAATTAAGCGATTTCACCCGAAAGAGAATTCTTTCCGCCGCAGAGGATTCCGCGCGCGCTTCGAGCTTTCTCGTCGCGGTGGCGTGCGGCGAAACCGAAGCGGAAACCCTGCGCGATATAGAAGCCGAGCACAGACTTATATTCAAGGGCTTCATTTCGTTTTCGAGCTCGCTCGATCCCGGTGTTGCCGAAGCGGTATACCGTTGCGACCTCGCAGGTATAGAAACCGTGCTCAATTCGAACGATGCTTATTATACCGCGCTCAATTCTGCGAAAAGTGCGGGAATAATAACCGACGAATCGCAAATAATAACCGCAGAACAGCTCCGTGCCTGCTCGCGCGGGCTGGTTATAGCAAACGCGCCCTATTACCGTCTGTTCCTTAATATCGACGATAACGAATGGCACGATATTGTTAAGCTCCGCAAGGAAAGCGGAAGAATAACGGCGGTCACCGCAGAACGAATAAACGAGCTTCCGATAATGAGCGAAAGCGACGTTTCGATAGTACCCGAAAGCTCCTGCGATACGCTCCGTATGACCTGCGATGCAATGCTGCTCGGCACGGGAATAAACCTTATTGCCGATGCGATACTCAATGCAAAAACGATATGCCGCAGAATAGCGTCGGTCGTTTCTTATCTCCCCGCGGGAATAATAATGATGCTCGTGACATCGGTATTCGCCGCCTGCTACGACCAAACGGTCGCATTCCGCACGCAAGACGTGCTGTTCGGCGGTATAGTGTTCAACCTTGCGTTTGCGTTTGCGCTCGCATTTGAACCGCGAAGCGTTAAAAACATACGCGATATTTATCCGTTTGCAAGCGCAAAGCCGAGCATAAACGATTTTATGTATCCCCTTATGTTTTCGGTCGGCGGCGGAATTATACTGTTCGTTATTTCTGCCGCAACACAAAGCTACACCTGCACGCTTTTATCGCTTTCGCTTATGCTGTTCCTTTATGCAGGCTCGGTGGGCAACCACGGCGGAGTTTTTTCTGCAAAAAGGTTCGGTAACCGAATTCTTTATCTTTGCGGATTGGGTGCTTTGGCTGTGCTCGCCATGCTTCTCTGCACAAAGGCAGGGCACGAAATATTCGGTTACGGCATTCCCTCTGTTTCCAAGCTTTTGATCGCGCTTATTCTGACAGGCGGCTATTTCGTCTGCTCGCAAATAGTAAGATATTTTATCTCTCCCACGGGCAAGGGCGCAAAAGCCGAAGAGGAAGCTGACGAAATCGAAGAAGAAATCACAGAGCAAGAACAGAATACACACAACCGCGGAAATATTCCCGACGAGCTCTTCGAAGAAGAAGAAGAAGAAAACGAAGAATAAAAAACAAAAATAATCGCTTATGAAAGGAGAAATTCAAAATGGCAAAGATCACTGCAGATATGCTTGTAGGCGAAGTGCTCGACGCACATCCCGAGCTTGCAAAGTATTTCCTCGAGATCGGTATGCACTGCTTGGGCTGTCCCATGTCGCGCGGCGAAAGCATTAAGGACGCCTGCTCGGCACACGGTCAGGACGCGGAAGCTCTTCTCGAAAAGTTGAATGCGGCACTCTAAAAAATTTACGAAAGGAAAGCGTTGGCCGTAAGGTCGCAATCGCTTAACGGCTTTTGTCGAATCGGCTGACGTAAAGAGAAAAAATGGCTAAGAAAGACGGATTTTTTGCAGAATTCAAAAAGTTCATAACAAGAGGCAATATTCTGGATATGGCTGTCGGCGTTGTAATGGGCGGAGCGTTCGGTAAAATCGTTACCTCGCTCGTTAACGATATTATAATGCCCGCTGTCGGCGTTATGTTCGGCGGACAGTCGGTTTCCGACCTTAAATACGTGCTCAAGGAAGCCGTTCCCGCGGTTCTTGATGAAGCGGGCGAGGTCGTTACCGCAGAGGTTCCCGCGGTTACCCTTAATTACGGTCAGTTTATTCAGTACATAGTAGACTTCCTTATCGTCGCTTTCTGTATGTTCTGCGTTATCAGAATATTCATGAAAATGCGTACCAGACTCGAAAGCCTTAAAAAGAAGGAAGAAGAGGAAGCACCCGCAAAGCCCGCAGAGCCTTCTGTTGAAGAAAAAACTCTTGCGACGCTCAACGATATAAGGGCGCTTCTCGAAAAGAACTCCAAAAATGACTAAATACCTTATCGGTATCGACGGCGGCGGCAGTAAAACCGATTTTCTGCTGTGCGATTTTGAGCTTAACGAAATCGCAAGGCGTGTTTCGACGCGCTCGAACCCGAACGATATCGGAATAGAAGCGGTAAAATCGCTGATTTGCGAAAATATCGCGCTGTTGCTCGAAGACAGCGGTATAAACAAAACCGAAATCGCCGCGGCTTTTGCAGGAATCGCAGGGCTTACAAGCAGAGATTATGCCGCACAGGTAACAAAAACGCTTTCGGATCTGCTTCCGAACGCAAAATGCGGCGCGCTTCACGATGGGATAAACGTGCTTTACGGTGCGTTCCCTTATGAAGACGGCGTAAGCGTTATCTGCGGCACGGGCTCGAGCTGCTTTGTTAAGCGCGGAAACGAAATTTTCCGCATAGGCGGTTACGGAAGCTTCGACCTTATCGGCAACGGCTATGAAATCGGAAGGGCGGGCATAGCGCACGCGCTTAAAACCGCCGACGGCAGAGAAAAAAGAGGTGTGCTCGAGGAGCTTATCGCCGAACGTGTCGGCAACGATTTTGTTGCCGCGCTCGATAAGCTGCTTCTTATGTCGAAGGACGAGCTTGCCGCATTTGCGCCGTTGGTGTTCAAAGCCGCCGAAAAGGGCGATTCCGCCGCGATGCAGATAATCGCAGACAATATGAAATATATCGCTTCGCTTATAACGCGCGCGGGCGATTATTTCGAAAACGGATACAGCGTTGCACTTGCGGGCGGCGTGCTCAAAAGCAGCATTTCGCTTTCGATGCTCAAGCGCTTTATTCCCGAAAGGGCAAAGCTTATAACAAGCGACCGCGCACCCTCGTTCGGTGCCGCCGCAAAAGCAAAATCGCTGCTTTAAAGAGATTGAATATTGGTTTGAGGCTCTGCCTCAAGCTCCGCATAAGAAGCTTTCTTTTAAAAAGAAAGCTTCTTATGTATCTTCAAAGAAACAATATTAAAGATTTTTGAAAAACGAAAAAGAAACCCCGACAAAAGGGTGATGTTCTTAGCGGAGAAAACAAAGGGAGTACGGGCAAGACCTACGCATTTGTTATACAAATGCGAAACTTGCGATAAATAACAAAGAGAGAACGAAATGGAAATCCATTCTGCTCTCTCTTTTTTCTGCTTTCTGATGAAATCGTGTCAAGCCACGATGAAATCTTCACTTCGTTCAGATGAAATCCAAGGCTACCACCTTGGATGAAATCAAATCCGTCTTCCTCCTCCCTGCGAAGCAGGATTTCATCGCGT
>JAZTXJ010000130.1:0-1934 GCA_045636285.1 Eubacteriales bacterium | reverse complement strand
ACCGTTCTCTCGTTCACCCTTGCGGATTCCTCGAAAACCGCAAAAGCCTATTGGACAGAGCACGAAGCCGAAATCAAGGGCATTTACACCGATTACAAGCTTTTGGATACCGAAGAATACACCGAACCCGATAAATATCTCGGTGACTCCCCCGCAATCAAGGTTAAATATCAGGGCTCTGTAAACGGCACCGCTTACGTTAACGAACAGATCATCTGCTGCCGCTACGGCGAAGTATTTCTTCTCACTCTCGTCGTGCCCGAGGAATATTCCGAAAAGACAAACGGCGTTATGGCGAGCGTAAAATCGAACTTCAAATTTGTCGATTAATTTTTTTGAAAAATTTTCAAAAAAGGTATTGACATTTAGAAATACTTGTGATAATATATAACACGTTGCGAGTGACCGCAACGAGTTGGGGGTTTAGCTCAGCTGGGAGAGCATCTGCCTTACAAGCAGAGGGGCACAGGTTCGAGCCCTGTAGTCCCCACCAAAAAAACACCTTGTCGAAAGACAAGGTGTTTTTTTAGTTATATTCGCCATTTCACCCCGCGAAAGCAGCTTTCGCGGGGACCCCAATAGGCGAGTGATATTGCTACGCAGTGATATTCGGCTAAAGCCGAGTGATATTGCCCTTCGGGCAGTTAATGGCGAATATAATATCACTGCGGAACGAAGTGGAGCAATATCACTACAAGCGTAGCGAGTAATATCACTCCGACGAAGTCGGAATATCACTAAAATTTAATTGTTATGCGAGGCTTCGAATTGATACGCAAAAACCGCATAAATTTCTTTTTCAACTAAGCATTCCGCAGGCTTAGCATCTCATCACGCTTTAGCATCCATCCCCTCATTCCTATTGACAACAACAGTCTACTGTGTTATACTAACAAAAAAACAAGGAGAACGTATATGCAAAAGGAATTTGAGGTGCGCTTCACGGTAACAAAAGAGCGCATAAACGACCTTTATAACTTCGCTTTCTTCAAAACGGCGGTTTCGAAAATATTGTACGTGCTGTTGGCGCTTATGCTCGCGGACGGCTTGATGCTCGCAATTTGCTTCCAAAACTATGAATCGGCGGCTATCGCAGTTATTGCAACGCTCTTCTTTGGCGGCTTCTTTTTCTACCGCGCAAACAAAACGAAAAAGCTTTATTATGCGCGCGAGCTCGAAATGAACAACGGTGCCGAAAAAACCTCGGTCTTTACCGCGAACGAAAACGGCATTTCGAAGCTCGACGGCGAAAAAATCTTCACCGTTCCCTTCGAAAATATTAAAAAAGCCAAGCGCACGAAGAAGTATCTTTTCGTTATGACAAAAACAAAGGTCATTTTCTCCTTCCCCGCCGATTCCTTCACCGTCGGCGATATAAACGGCTTGGAAGAATTTTTGAAGTATAAATTCATTAAGGTTAAGTAATTTCAATCGAATAAATCGAAGTGTATCGTTTTCGCATTGAGTGAGAACGGTACACTTTTTGTTTGTGTGGGGTTATAATGGAGTTGAGGTTGGTAATGTATGTTTCGATGTCGTCATCATCATTCACAACAATAATCAATGCAACATTTTAAATCGCGAAATATCGTTACGAATTGTAGGGACCGGCGTCCTCGACGGTCCGCGTCGGGTGGCATTAATATCGAGGCAACATTTAAAATCGTAAAATATCGATACGAAAATGTAGGGACCGGCGTCCCCGACGGTCCGCGTCGAGAAGCATTGCAATTAAAATAAAAATGATATATTTGAGTATCGGTTATGACACATTAAAAAATCAAATTGTTGCATTTATTATTATCGTTACTCCCCGCGGACCGTCGAGGACGCCGGTCCCTACAATTCACTCCGAAACCCTATAATTACCCCAATGCTTTAACAATGAAGCCTCCCCTGTGTAAGGGGAGGGGGACCGCGGAACGCGGTGGAGG
>JAZTXJ010000129.1:0-5465 GCA_045636285.1 Eubacteriales bacterium | reverse complement strand
CTGACTACATCGGCAAGGAAGTTATCGCAGGTCTCCGCCCCGAACTTCTCCACGACGAACCCGTTTATATGGAAAAGTTCAAGGATACCATTATCGACGCTAACGTTGAATTCACCGAACTCATGGGTGCAGAAATCTATCTTTACCTCAACATCGGCGAAACCACTCTCGTTTCCCGCGTATCTTCTCAGTCCACTGCTAAAGCAGGCGACACCGTTAAGATCGCTGTTGATACTTCCCGTATCCACCTCTTCGACAAGGAAACCGAACAGGTTATCTGCCACTAATAAAGTGCTTTATAAAACCGTCCGCAATCGCGGACGGTTTTGTTCTTTCATATTCCCTGCATAAATTCATATAAAACAAAAAAGGCGGAAGCAAAAACTTCCGCCGTGTTTTTATTTATAGTATTCGTCGATAAGATGCTTTATCATCAGCGCAGTTCCTTCTACTCCAAGAAGACTGCTGTCGATATTCATATTATAATTCTTCGGGTCGCCCCATCCTTTGCCGGTGTAGAAATTATAATAAGAAGCGCGTTTTTTATCGGTTTTGGAAATCTTTTTGCGTGCCGCGGAATCTTCCATTCCGTACTGTTCAACAAGCGTTTTTACACGCGCCTCGATAGGTGCGTGAATAAACACCTTTAAAACCCCTTCGAATTCAGAAAGCACTTCATCCGCACATCTGCCAATTATAATACAATCGCCCTCTGCGGCAATACGCTTCATTTCTGCAGACTGAATGTTGAAAACCCTGTCTGTCAATACATGATCGTTCATTCCAAAGTGGGCAATATTCCCGCTGTAGCTCGACATAGCAAGCGAATACAAAAAGCTCGAGGTCGCCTGTTCATCTGCCTTTTCAAAGGTTTCCGCAGGAATACCGTGTTTTTCCGCAATGGCAACAAGTGCAGTTCTGTCATAGCACGGAATATCGGTAAGCTGTGAAAGCTTTTCGCCGATTTCCGAGCCGAGCGAAGCAAACTGTCGACCGATAGTTATTATTTTTCTCATTATGCCAACCCCGCTTTCTTTGCAATATATTAACGTATAGAATTATAACATAAAATATTATCATTTTCAAGTAAATATTATAAATAAATAGATTGAAAATAGGAACTAAATGTGTTATAATAATTGAGTATGAGCAAACGATAAATGAAGGATCATTATGAAATATAAATACTTGCTTTTTGATCTCGACGGAACACTTGTGGATACCACCGAAGGCGTCTTTAAATCCGCACAATATGCCTTGAAGCATTTTGGAATCGAAGTTAGCTTAGATGAGCTGAAGCCCTTCTTCGGACCGCCCTTGAAGGTTTCGTTCAAAACGCTTTACAACCTATCGGAGCACGAAGCGGATGAAGCTGTGCGCTTTTATCTCGAAAGATATGAGCTTCACGGTCTTTCCGAATCACGCGTTTACGAAGAAATCCCGAACCTTTTGAAGCAGCTTAAAAATGCAGGATATATTCTCGGGGTTGCGACCTCCAAATTCGAAGGACACGCAATAAAAACACTCGAAGCTCACGGTATTTCAAGCTATTTCGATTATATCACAGGCGCGAATATCGATGAAACGATCAGCAAAAAGCACGAAGTAATTCAAGAATCGTTGAAGCGCTTCGGAATCGGCGACGACAAATCGCAGGTTTTAATGATCGGCGATATGAAGTACGACGTTATAGGCGCGCAAGCCGTTGGCATCGATTGCTTCGGCATATATACCGGCACCTCGAATGAAAACGAGCTCGAAAGCGCAGGCGCAACTTACGTTGCACACTCTTTTAAAGAGCTGCGCGACCGTCTTTTATCGAAATAAAATCAGTCTTTTCCCTCTTCTTCGGCATTTTCGTTCTTTTTAAGAAAATACCTATGCTCAACGTCTGCGATTCTGGCAATAAAATCGCAATATCTTCTTTTCGTTGCACGTGTGTTTAACAAAAGCAATATACCAGCTACAATCGAAAATGCCAAAACCGCATTTATCGTATTCATCGGCTCTCCCCGTTCGGAAATCCCGTTTCTGATATAAAACATCAAGCCCAAAACAATAGCGACGAAAATATAATCAATCCACGCTTTTGTAAATACTCCGACTATTTCGCTTCCGTTTTCGCTTTTCTTTATTCTACCGCGAAAAACACAGGAAAACGGTTCTCGCGTCGATTTCGCACGTCTTACAAGTTTAACCTTATCGTCATTGCGCTTCGACATAAAAACGAGATCCAGATTATCGTCACTGCCCGCAAAACGAGCAGGCGAAGTAAATTCGTCCCAACGTGCTTTTAATTCATCGTAAGAAAGCTTGCTTTTGAAGTTAAGCATTCTGCACCTCCGCAAACATAATAGTTTGTACTATTTATACTACCATAGTACCCGCATAAAGTCAATTATTTTTAAGAAAGGAGCACCGATTTGAATAAATTGATAAAAGAAATCAGATATTTCATTCGCAAGATATCCGCAAGCAGAGTCGGTGCATATTCGGCGCAAACCGCGTTCTTTATGTTCCTTTCTTTAATCCCCTTGGTCATGCTGTTGCTTTCGCTTGTAAGGCAATTAGGCACCACGGCGGAAGAAATTTCGCAGATCGCAACCAAATTCGCACCCGGATTTCTCGGCTCATTCTTCAATACCTATATAGACGAAATTGTTTCAAACGGCAGATTGTCACTTACCGTCGTTTCATCGCTCATTTTATTATGGTCAGCTTCCCGCGGGGTTTACGCAATAATCGGCGGACTCAATTCGGTTTACGAAATCAAGGAAGAAAGAAACTATTTCGTAATAAGAATACTCGCTGTTTTTTACACCATCGCCTTTATCGTTATCCTTGTCGGTGCGCTCTTGCTGCTGGTTTTCGGCGATGAAATCAATAATCTGATTTATTCGCTGTTCCCCAATCTTAAAGGTCTTGTATATATCATCTCCTCGCTTCGATTCATACTCGGCTTTGTTATACTGATCCTTTTCTTCTCGATACTTTACAAATCTCTGCCAAGCAGAAAAATGAAGTTTATCGATCAGATTCCCGGTGCTGTTATTACCGGTGCAGGCTGGGTTTCGTTTTCTATACTGTTCTCCTTTTTCGTAGATAATTTCAGTAACTATTCCAACATTTACGGAAGCTTAACCGCAATTATCGTTCTCATGCTCTGGCTCTATATTTGCATGTATATAATGTTTATCGGCGCAGAGCTCAACTGTATACTTGCGACAAAGGTATACGGCTCGAACACCGACGAAAAAAGTAACGATTTATAATTCGATTTTTAAAATAATTAAATTAAAGGGATAAAATTATGCTGTTTGCCGATCTTTTATTTGTATTTGCATTTCTACCCATATGCTTTGCGTTCTACTTTATGTTCAAAAGCATAAAAGCAAAAAACGTAATGCTTATCATTTTTTCGCTTATATTTTACGCTTGCGGCGAACCGATAAAAATCCTGCTTTTTGTGGGAAGCGCTTTTTTGAACTATATTCTTGCTCTTTGGATGCACAAAGCGCGCGGCACGTCGAATTCCAAGCTCGCTTTGATACTTTCGCTGATTTATAATATCGGTATGCTTGGTATATTCAAATATACCGACTTTATGATCGGAAATATTAACGGTATTTTCGGCACGTCCATTCCTCTTCTCAAAATCGCTCTTCCTTTGGGCATCAGCTTCTATACCTTCCAGATCATTTCCTATATGATCGACGTTTATTGGGAAAAGGTCCCCGTACAGAAAAAATTCCATAAGCTTCTTTTATACATTTCCCTCTTCCCTCAGCTCGTTGCAGGACCTATCGTGCGGTATCAGACTATCGCCGAGGAAATCGACGACCGCAAAACCACGATCCAAGACGCTTATGAAGGCGGAATAAGATTAATAATCGGTCTTTCGAAAAAGATCTTGCTCGCAAACAACCTTAACGTATTGGTTCAGAACTGCTTCGGCACCAACATTTCCGAAGCATCGGTTTTCGCTACCTGGATCGGCGTTATCGCATATTCCATGCAGGTTTACTTTGACTTTTCGGGCTATTCCGATATGGCTATCGGTATCGGACGCATATTCGGCTTCCACTTCGACGAAAACTTTCGTCATCCCTTTATGTGCAGATCTATTTCTGAATTCTGGCAGAGATGGCACATCTCGCTCGGAAGCTTTTTCAGAGATTATTTGCTGTATCTCCCCATTTTCGGTAAAAGACGCGCCGTTTTATCGCTCTTCCTTGTATGGTTCACAACGGGACTTTGGCACGGCGCAAGCTGGAACTACGTAATTTGGGGCTTGTATTTCGGCGTATTCATTTTTATCGAAACCAAAATCGGAAAAAAGAATCTCAAAAACGCGCCCACCATTCTGATGCATATATATAATAAGCTCGTAATACTTATCGGCTTTGGTATTTTCAAATTCGAAAACATTCAGGACTTGGGTAATTTCTTCAAAAACCTTGTCGGCGCAAACGGCAACGAGCTTATTAACTCCGCAGGAACCGATGCACTTATGTCGCATATATTCGTTTTCCTTGCCGCGATAATTGCCTGCTTCCCGATTTCTTCTTATTTGAAAAAGCGTTTCGAGCGTTCGAGCTCGCTCTCGTACTCTATCGGTGCTGTCTGCTTGACCGCTTTCGCAATTCTGTTGCTCTTTATCGATACTTCTGTTTTGGTTAAAACCTTTAGTAGCAACAACCCCTTCCTTTATTGGAATTTTTAGGAGAAACTTCAATGAAAAAAATCACTACAATAATATGCCTGTTGCTTTTAATAGCGACGTTTGCCTTTATGTTCGCATACTGTGTCCTTTTTCCGAGAACAACGGTATCCGATTACAGCTTACTCGCAGAATGGCCTGAATTTTCCTTCGAAGCACTGTTTTCCGGCGACTATTTCAGCGACGTAATGTACTGCTTCACCGATACAATTCACGGCCGTGACAGATTTATCGACTACGAAGCAAAAATCCATTCGTTATACGGGATCGAAGACGAAGAAAAGGTTGTCATAGTATATCCCGATGAAGAGCAATCCACCGCAGAAGACAGCTCTCTTGAGGATTCGACTGCACCCGAAAGCTCCGAAGTAATAGAAAATTCCGAAATTTCTCAAGAAACGTCGCAAGAATCGACGTTTATCCCCGATGAATCCTCTTCATCTGTTTCGCAGGAATCTTCAAAAACCGAACAAAAGCCGCCTGAAATTGCAGGTTCTATTCTTATAGTAAACAACCGCGCACTTGAAATTTATTACGGCAGTGAAAAGAACGCCGAAAAATACGCGCAAACACTTAACGACTTTGCGGCAGGGCTTGATCCTTCGGTCAACGTATATTCTATGGTTATCCCCAAAGCGTGTGCATACTATCTCGAACAAGCAGAAGGATACGACAACCTTATTTACCGCAACAAACGCGATATTGATAAGATTTCGGCTACCTTCACCGACAGAGTAATTGACGT
>JAZTXJ010000128.1:0-9300 GCA_045636285.1 Eubacteriales bacterium | reverse complement strand
CGTGCCGGGAGGGCCGTAAAGGAGCACGCCCTTGGGAGTGCTTACGCCTGTGCCGAGATATTTTTTGGGGTCCTTAAGATAATCAACGAAGTATTTAAGCTCGCTTTGTGCTTCGGGTGCGCCGATAACGTCATCGAAGCTTACGTCGGGCTTCGACATATTGCCAAGAATGTCATCGCTGTCTTCGGGGTCGAGCGCTATTCCGAGCTTGAAATCAAAGAGTCGGATATCGGCAAGCTTTCCGTCTTTCGAAAGCTTTTGTGCGGTTTCATAGGTAACCAGCTTGTTTGCGCGTGCGAGCTCGTTCATGCTCTGCTGCTGGTGGAGCTTCAGGCAAAGCTTTTCGATTTCCTGTGCGAATACGTCGTTTTTGAGCGAGCCGTCAACAATGCCCTTTACGCCCTTACGCATAAAGGAAACGATTTCTTCGGGGTCGAAGTCGCGTTCAGTGGTTTCTACAAAGTATATCGGTACGCTGTTGTGGCTTTCATGCGCGAAGTAGAAGAAATCACGCGCGTCGGACGCTTCGTCTTCGATATTGAGATAGTTCGCATCGTGCTTTTTGCCGTAATTGATGTCTATGATTATTGCCTTGATGTCGTGCTTTTTAAGGCAAGCCTTTGCTTCCTCGGCGTTTGCACAATGGAAGAATTTGCATTTATCGGTTTTGCCGATATATTTATCCGCAATTTCCTTCGAGGAGAAGAGCAGAAGCTCGGGGGTGCTGTCGGGATGGAAGAGCTTGCTTATTTCGGCGTTGTTTTCGGGGAGCGTTATATCGATACTGATTTTTTCAATATCCTTGATTTCGGAATCGGTAAGCTTCGAGCTGGTAAGGCGCAAAAGCTCGTAAAGCTCGTTATCGAAAAACGCTTTGGAACGGCCGGAAATCGTTCTCGCATCGGCGTTTCCGCCTTCGGAGAAGAGTATTGCCGTATATACCGAATCCGCAACCTCGGTCTTTATGCCGAATTTCTTTTCGAACACGCTGCAATGATTGCTGATCTGCGATTTTGCAATATCGTGCAGAATGTGGGCGAACATGTGGTTAAACATAACGACGTTACCCTGTGCGAAGCGCGAGCAGAGCGCGGCGGGGAAAAAGGGTTCGTTGGTTGCGGGGTTAACGTCCTTTTGGATCGCTTTAAGTATAACCTTGCGGGATACTGCCGAAAAATCGCCGTTTTCGGTATCTTCATAGTACTGCTTGCCCGCGTTGGTGGTGAATATAA
Organism: Eubacteriales bacterium; assembly: GCA_045636285.1. Lineage (GTDB taxonomy): Bacteria > Bacillota > Clostridia > Oscillospirales > CAG-382 > Coliplasma. Next base: position 8,068 of record JAZTXJ010000128.1, on the reverse strand, counting down.
GGTATGCGTCCTTGAAGCAAACGGTTTTCTTCGTTTTTGCATCGACAAGCGTGCCCGCATCGAGCACCTGATACAAAAGGAAGTGGACTACCGAATGTGCCTTTTCGATTTCGTCGAAAAGAATAACGCATTTCGGGTTTTCGGTAACGTATTGGGTGAGCGCGCCGCTTTGGCTGTCCTTGTAAACCTGATCGGAGCCGATAAGGCGTACGTGAGCCTCTTTGTCGGCATATTCCGACATATCGAAGCGCTTATATGGCAGGTTGGTTTCCTTTGCGAAGGATTCGGCAAGAAGGGTTTTACCTACACCGGGAGGGCCTGCGAAAAGGAAGGTTGCCTTCGGCTTGGTGCGGTGTGCCGTGGTCATCGCAAGAAGCTCGGCTTGGAAATAGCCCGAGGTGGTAACGTTTACCGCGTTTGCCTGACCGAGAATCTTCGAAGAAAGCGAGTCCTGCATACGCTTTACGTTTGCGGTAAGTCTTTCGATCGCGGTTTTGGGGAGAGTGTTACCTTCGGAGCCTTCGTTAACTATGCTCTTCAAGGGAGAGGGCTCTTCGGTACGCTCCTCTGCGGGAGTCATCGGTCTGGGAGCGGGCTCGTTGTCCTGCGGTGCGGGAGCGGTGTTGCCCTTGGGAATGATAGGTCTGTCCTCGGGCGCGGATTCCGCTTGGGTGCTTTCCTTCAAGCAACGCGAAAGCAGAAGTTTGAGCTTCGCGCTGGGCTTGGTGAGAATGCAATAAACGAGCACCTGAGGGGTGAGCGCCGTAAAGCCGTTTTGGGTGGAATATTCGATAGCATAGGATACGGAGTTACGCATAAATACGTCCTCCATAAGCTCGTTTCTGTCGTTAAGAACGTCTTCGAGCATAACCTCTTTCAGCTTTTTAATATCTATATTAGTGCTCAGAAGCGGTTTCGCAACGTTTTCGAATTCAGCGGTATTGAGTATAGCCGCGCTTCCGTCCAGCACGCTTGCGAGCGTAACGAAAAAACGTTCTGCTGTAAAGGGGGGATTCTTTTTTTCGCCGATGAGCTTCGAAAGCTCGATAAGCTCCTTCATCAACGGAGTATATTGGAGATCTGTCATATTATCGCTCCTTACTAAAATAACTTTCCTTTTGATTATACAACCAAAAAACACTTATGTCAACAAATTTCGACCGCTTGACAAGTCCCGAAGTATAATTTATAATAAAACCGAGGTGAGAAAATGATAAAGCAATATACCACGCTGATATTGGATATGTACGGCGTTATTCTTAACGAGCCGAAGGGCAGACTGCTCGATTACTCGCGCGATAATCTTTCGAAAGAGGAATACGAACGGGTTGAAAAGCTTATTCACGAAAACCGCCTTTTCGACAAAGCGGGCTTGGGCGAGATAAACGCGCGCGAATTTATGAATATGCTCGGATACAGCGATTGGGAATACCATTCCAAGCGCTATATCGATAACTATTTAACGCTCGACAGCGGATTTATCGAATTCGCGGAAAAGGCAAAGGAAAAATACGAGCTCGTTTTGCTTTCGAACGACGTAAGCGAATGGAGCGAATATATATGCGAAAAATTCGGCTTGAATAAATATTTCAAGCACAAAACCGTAAGCGCCGAGGTGAAATGCCGCAAGCCGAGCCTTGAAATTTACGACCTCACGCTCGAAGCGATAAAGCGTTCGCCCTATGAATGTATGTTTGTCGATAACACCGCGGCGAATCTGCGCTCCGCCGAAGAGGTCGGTATCGCACCGATACTTTTCGAACGCGAAAACGAGCACTACGACGGTATGACGGTTTACAGCTTTATAGAGCTTTGGAATATTATAGGGTGAGTGTTTTTTCGGTTTAGAACGTATAACGTTATGAAAACAAAAAAGGAGAATTTATGATGAAAAGCTTTATCTCTTTGTTAGTTGCGGCGCTGTTGATGATTTCGTTCGCTTCCTGCGGAGAAACACAGAGCGACGAATCCTCCCTTTTTGAGCCTTCGGGCACCGCCGATATGGAATCTTCCGAGATCACAAATGCCGAAACGGGCAATGAAGATTCGTCTTATTATGACGGCGACAGCGGCGAGCTTTCGGTTAAACTGGTAGAAATACGCGAAAATTATATCGATGTAGAGCCTGTTTCCGTATCGTATCGCGAGGAATACGGAAGGATCAGGCTGAATATCGAATTTCCCAACGAGCTTTTGCCCAAGGGAATACGTCCCGAATGTCTTTTGAATATCCGTTACCACGGCGAAATAACCCCCGCCACCAAGGAAGCGCCTGCTACTATCGAGGATATAAGCGGCATCGAATACAGTGACGATCCGTTCGAGGATAAAAACGGCGCCTCGTTTTTCGGAAGAGTAACCGAAACAGGCAAGGGCAAAATATGCGTTCTTCCGTTGGAGGGAGAGCACGAGGCAAGATACGACTATGCATTTCCCGTATACGTGAACGATGAAGCGGAGTTCAAAGCCGGAGATCTTGTCTGCGTCACCTATTCCTATGGGATAATACTGGAAACACACCCTCCGCAGTTGGGAGGAACATCGTCTGTCGAAGTTATCGACGAATCGCGCCTTGCGGGAGCAGAGGTTTTTCATAACGGCGAGATCGTTAGACCGTTTCACAACTCTATCGGTTCGCATAAATGGCAAAACGGCTGGATTTTCAGCGACGGTATTCTTTGGCGTGAGGTGCTCACACGGTATTCTTCGGAGGTGCCTACCGTATATTCGGTTGGCGACGAGGTGATATATTTATCGGAGCGATATAGAGAAAACAGCAACAACAGCGCAAGCATGATTATATTGAAGGCGGGCACCAAGCTTGACGGAAGCGAGGGAATTTCCGAATTCGATGACGTGAGCTCAACCCGACTGAACGATCTTGATGCGGGTGTGTATTATATCGTGCTGCAGCTTTCGTGGCGCGGCGATTTTATCGACGAGGCGGCAGAGCTCCCGCGCGAATACTTCGAAACCGACGAGGAATATCACGCGGCGAACCCCAAAGCTTATGAGTACGGCGGCGAAAACTATATTTTCAGGTACGTAGTCAGTTAACAGCAAAGCAAAAAGGAGCAGTAATGCTCCTTTTGTTGTTTTTATTCTTTGTTTTTTGGCTCTTTGCCCGACTTTTAAAGCGTTTCCATCCAATTTGCGATATACGGCGTAAGAACGTTATAGCCCTTTGTATTGGGGTGGACCGTATCGGGAAGGCATTCGGTGGTGTGGGATTTAAGCAGATATTTATTAAGATTTTCGTCGAAATAAAGATCGAGATAGGGAATTTCCCATTTATCGCAGATCTGCTTCGAAATTGCGAAATATTCGCTCATATCGCTCAATCTGCCGAACTGTGCAATCGGCATCTGGAAGGTGACGATAAAGCCGAAAATCGCGCCCTTGTAGTTTTCCTTTGCGTATTTGAAGGTGGCTTCCAAGCCGCCCGCAAAGCTGTCCATATCAAAAGGACCTTCGAACCCTTCGGTGATAACGCCGACGGGCGCAGAATCCCAAGCGTCGTTTGCGCCGCCTTCGATAATGCAGTAATCGTATTCGTTGTCCTTTTCGGCGATAAGCTGGTTGATAACGACGTTTTCGCCGCGGCAGAGCGATATGGAAGCACCGCCTTTACTGCGGTTAAGCCCCGTCATACCCTTTTCCGCCATAATTCTGCCCGCCCAGCCGGGAGTGGCGGAATATGTGGGATCATTCCATTCGCAAACCGCTTCGCAAAGCGAATCGCCGACAAAAATTACAGATTTACCCTGAAGCTTCATAACAATTTTCCTCTTTTATCTTGTCTTGCTTTCGATATATCCGCCCATCGCGTGCTTTTGCATATCGAGCGCGGCGGCAAGCTCGCCGAACAGCAGGTCCTCTGCCCGTTTAAGATAACGCTCGTCCACGGCAGAAAGCTTTTTCTTCTTTTCGATAAGAGCTTCGCGCTTCGCACGGATAGACACCGAAAGCTTAATAAGCTCGGCGCAGTCGTGCAGCTTGATGATTTTATCGTACCGTTCCGAAAGCTCACGCGGGGAAGCCTGCGGGCATTCCTCCGGCTGAACGGTTTTGTAGCTGTCGATAAGCGCGTTCGCTTCCTCGCAGGAAATTATCGGGCGCATAAAAACCGCCTCGTTATCTGCGGGAGTGAAGATCATACAGCTCTGATAAAGCGGTTGGAGCTTGTAGCAAGGGCGCACCTCGCCCATAAACTCCTTTTCGACAACGTCTTCAACACGGCATACCCCTGTTTCGCCGTATATAATCAACTCGCCGATTGAGAATCTCATAATAATACCTCTTTTGGAAGGGAAAACGGCATACGAACCAAAAACCCGTAAGCCGTGCGGGTGGGCTCTGCACTTGACAGAGACGCGGAAAAGTGCATATTACTGCACTATGTTAACATTATAGCACAAAATTTGAGTTTTGCAAGCATATTTTAATAAATAGGTGTAAAAAATACAAAATCGCACCCGCATAATATTTGCAGGTGCGAAAATTTGTTAGGATATTGGGGTATATCCGTTTTCGTCGATAATTTTTTGCCCTTCGGGAGAAAGGATAAAATCCACAAGCCTTTTAACGTTTTCGTTTTCGTTATCCTTGCGGTATACGGCATAGAAGTTATAGATAATCGGGTAGCTTCCGTTTGCGATATTTTCCTCGGTAGGTGCAACGCCTTCGACCGAAAGAAGCTTTATTCCGCTTTTCGCAACCATATTTTCGACGTAAAAACGGAACGAAAAGCCGACAGCGCCGCCGAAAATGCCGAGCGGATTCTTTTTGATTTCGCGTCCGCCCATAAATTTCAGCATAACGGTTTGACTGCCGCTTCCTTCGGGGCGGTCGAGCGGATTTATCGGTCGGTTTGCTCCGCCGACCTCGCTCCAATTCGTTATTTCGCCCGCGTATATATCCTTTATCTGCTCTGTGGTGAGGTTATCCACGGGGTTGCTCTCGTTCACGAAAAATACAAACGCTTCGTACCCGATCGGAACGTATACGAGCTCAACGCCCTGCTCCTCCGCATATTGCTTTTGCTGTTCCGAGGGGGCGGCGCAAAGGATTATATCCACGTCGCCGTCAACGACGCTTTTATAAGCCTTTATCGTGTCGGTAAAGCGAATTTTGCTGTTTTGGGTGTATTGCGTTCCGTCGAATTCGACCGCGCTTTCGGGATAAACCGAATCGACTATCGCCGAATATACGGGAACGAGCGCCGCCGCGCCGTCGATAACCGGAATATCTCCGCTCAATTCAAGCTCGGAATCGACAGCGGTGAATTGCGCGTTGTTATCGAAGGGAAGATAGCGTTCGGGCTCGATATAGCGCGTTTCGAAATTAATGCCGCAACGCTGTGTGAAAATAGCGTAAACACTGCCGTTCATACACAGAAAGACAGCCGCGACGAGAATAAGTATTAAAATTTGTTTTGCCGTCTTCATTTTACCACAGCTCCTTCGAAACGAAATGAATTATCGAGGAGTTGCCGTACATATAAACGGCATAAATCGCGTGGGCGACGGTGAGCAAAACCCCAAGCGCGACGATAGAATAGAGTATTGTTAAAAATGTTTTTGTTTTCATAATTACATATTGCTTACCACCTGCGCGGCAAGGTATTCGATTAAAAGCAGAAACGAAACGGTTACCGAAATGACTATTGACGATGCGATAAGGTTGTTGCGCCAAACCTTTCGGTCGGCGGGGTATTTCTTGTACTTGATGAACATAACAAGACTTGCAATAAACCAAATGAGCGGTGCAATACAGATTATTGCGAAGAATAGAAGAATAAGTACCACCCAATATTTCATTCAGCTTCACCTCGCTAATTGTTTACATATAAATCACCGCGTCCTGCGCGATGTGAACGATAATTGCGATAAAAATTGCAAAAAGAACGGTAACTCCGAGCACTATCGAGGATGCGATAAGGTTTCCGCGCCAAATATTGCGCCTGCGCGTACCCTTTTCGGACTTGACGAACATTACGATGCTTTCGATAAACCACGCGATAATCGCAAACGGTGCAAGAAGAACCGCGAGCGTTGTGAGCAGCTGAAAAATCGAATAAATAGCGTTGATAACCGCGTATAAAATCGGATAATCGGTAGTCATATTTATTACCTCCTTGCAATAATTGTAGCATATAAAAATCAACAAATCAAGTATATGGGGCAAAATAATCTAATGCGTTAATCAAAAAAGAACCGCGGATAAGCGGCTCCTTTATTGGATTATACGGTTGCGAGGATCTTTTGCTGAAACGCTTCGCCGAGCATAGTGTGGCCTTCGGCGCTCGGGTGCATACCGTCGATACCGAGCAAGCTGCCCATATTGCTGTCGAATGCGGAGCGCAGGTCGATAAGCTTGCAGTTTGCCGTTTGTGCGACCTTTTCGGAAAGACGGCTGTATTTTTCCTGCCAACGCGAGATTATATTAATATCGCCGAGCCAGCGCAAAACGTTGTTGTAATTAAGTCCGCGGGTAACCCAGTTCATAAAACGCTCGGAATCGATAGGAACGAGTGTGCAGATAGCAACCTCGGCGCCCTTTTCGCGTGCGTAATCGACAAGCTTCAAATAGGTTTCGGTAAAATGCTCCTCGGTGGTGTTGGGCAAAAATTCGCCGTTCGGGTTTTCTGCCACCGCCGCCCAGTTAAAATTGCAGTCGTTTCCGCCGTATTCAAGAATAACTACGGTATCCTTGTCGCAATCCTGAAGCGTGGCTTTCATAATTTCGAAGCCTTCATCGATGGTTGCGCCCATTTTGCAGTTGTTTTCAACCTCGATACCGCTTTCGGTAAGCTTTTCGTAACGGTATCCGAACAGCTTGTAGCGCTTGAGCTCGTCGTTATACATAACGCCCTTTAAAATCGAATCTCCGTATATTTTGATTTTTTTCATAAAACCGCAGTCCTCTCGAAAATGCATTTGGTGTGGCTGTAAGCGACGGCTATATTATGCGTTGCTTTTTTATAAAAGTCCACCTACACATGCGTTTGCGCGCTCGACTGCGGGTATCGCGCGCGGTAGAGAAAAAATTCTACCTCTCTACCGACAGTAGAAAAGACAGTGTTTGCAAGGGTTTTCGGTCTTGACAAGGAAGAAAAGGTGTGGTATTATAAAGAAAAAACGAAAGGGAATGCGGAATGGACGATTACAAAAGAATTATCGCAAGCAATATAACCGAGCTTCGCAAAGCGGTGCCGTATACACAAGCAGAGCTTGCCGAAAAGCTTAATTATTCCGACAAAGCCGTTTCCAAATGGGAACGCGGTGAATCGATTCCCGACGTTATCGTTTTAAAGCAGATCGCCGATCTTTTCGGGGTAACCGTCGATTATCTTTTAGAAGAGGTACACCCCTTAAGCGCGACGATGCAGAGCGTACCGCGCCAGTTGAAGATCAACCGTATGCTCGTAACGGGGCTTTCGTGTATGCTCACCCTTCTTATCGCTACGCTTGCCTTCGTGGTGCTCGCTCTTACGACCGAAGTTCACCGTCTTTGGCTTGCATATATTTACTGTATTCCCGTCTGCTCGGTAATTCTGATCGTTTTCAATTCGATCTGGGGCAGGAAAAAGCTGAACTATCTTTATATCACCGTGCTTATGTGGGGTGTGCTTGCAAGCATTTATCTTACGATCGGCGATTATTCGAGCTGGCTTATCTTCCTTATCGGCATACCCGGACAGGTTATAATTTTGCTTTGGTCGGGCATGAAGGCGAAGATTTTCAGAAGAGCAAAAAGCGACAAGCTTAAATAACGGCTCTAAAGCAAATAAATAAGGCTGTGCGAAATGGGTGATGTTCTTAGCGGAGAAAACAAAGGGAGTATGGGCAAGACCTACGCATTTGTTATACAAATGCGAAACTCGCGATAAATAACAAAGAGAGAACGAAATGGAAATCCATTCTGTTCTCTCTTTTTTCTGCTTTCTGATGAAATCGTGTCAAGCCACGATGAAATCTTCACTTCGTTCAGATGAAATCCAAGGCTACCACCTTGGATGAAATCAAATCCGTCTTCCTCCTCCCTGCGAAGCAGGATTTCATCGCGT
>JAZTXJ010000127.1:0-10312 GCA_045636285.1 Eubacteriales bacterium | reverse complement strand
CAAAGCGCGCCGACGCGAATTGCGACGGGGTCGTAAACCAGTACGATTACGTTCTTATAAGCCGCGCGTATTTCGGCACCTATACGCTTTTGGGTCATTAAAACACAAAAAGAGCTGTGCAACGACAGCTCTTTTTTCTGTTAAAATTCCTTATGCAATATCGGCGATATGCGTTTATAAATAAGCGCCGTGATAACCGAGCAAGCGACACCCTTTATAAGATTAAAGGGCACGGTTGCAAAGAGAATAAGGCTTGAAAGATCGGAAATCGATGAATTTACCTTGTTGCCCATAGCGATAATGGCTTCCATTTTGAATCCCATAAAACGCACGTAGGCGGGAATCATAATATAATAATTCACGAACGCGCTTACAACCGTGAGCGAAACCGTTGCGACCGCCATTCCGATCACCGCACCCGAAAGGCTCTTTTTGCGCTTGTATATAAATGCGGCGGGCAGCGCGAAGGCGACACCCATTAAAAAGTTCGAAAGCTCGCCGACAAACGCCGTGTCGGTGCCGTTGATGATAATATTGAGCACGATTTTTATAAGCTCGGTCCAGACAGCCGCCATCGGACCAAGCGCAAATCCCGCGACAAGCACGGCAACCTCGCTGAAATTAAGCTCGTAAAAGGCGGGGGCGAAGGGGAGCGGGAATTCAAGCAGCATCAAAAGCGTTGCGATCGCGCCCAAGCAGGCGATTTTTGTTATATAAACGACGTTTTTCTTTTTTTGCATAAAAAATACCTCCGAAAAATACTTCGGGGGCATAAAAAACGCGCAAAAATACGGCAAAGCGCCGTAAATGCATCTTCTCTCATCTCGACTTTTACGATCGGTACCGGAATCAAACCGGTTCGTGCTTAAAAAAGCTCGCGGACTGTACCGCCGGTGGAGATTTTCACTCCGCCCCGAAGACATATTACAAACACATTATATACTTTATTATTAATATGTCAAGAGTTGATTTTGCCCAAAAATTATGTTATAATACTTCATCATACTATTAAAGGAGCACACTATGGAAAAAATACAGCTTCTTTGTATAAAGCACAGAACGCTTGCGACGCTTGTCGGATGCCTGGTATTTATAATTCCGTTCACGGTGATTTATAAAACGCTCGATATCCCCTTTGTTGCTTATTTGATCGCCTGTATAATTTTTGCGTTGGCGGCTATACTGACGGTTTCGACAGCCGCGACGGCACTGACGCTCCCCGCAATACAAAAGCTGAACGAGGAGTGCGACCCGTATCCTCTGATGGCGGTGAGCGAAAAAATTATCGCTCGGACGAAGTCTACCGTCGAAAGCCTGAACTCGAAGCTCAATTTTTGCGTTGCTGTGTCGAATCTCGGTCAATATGAAAAAAATCTCGAGCTGCTTCGCTCGATCACCATAGAAGCGTACGTCGGAATACTGCCGCAGACGAAATTCGTTTATTACAATAACCTTTCGAGCGCATACGTTTCGCTCGGGGATGCCGAAACGGCAAGAATTTGGTTCGAAAAGAGCGGCGAAGTCCTTGCCGCGATAAAAAACAAAACAGCGTCTGAGGTATACAACAATACCCGCCGTCTCAACGAATCCGAGCTTTTACTGCTCGAGGGCAGGGCAGAGGAAGCGCTCGCGATTTTGAAAACTGCCGAAAACAACTGCCGCGCAAGAAGCGTTCATCTTGCCTTGCTTACCGCGAAGGCGCATATAATGCTCGGCGATACGGTATCGGCGAAAACGGCTCTTGATTACGTAATCGCGACGGGAAATAAGCTTTACGCCGTTACCGAGGCGAAGGAATTGCTTGCGGGTACAGAACAGAAAATATAACCGCGATATTCGGTGCAGGTAAAAGCGATAGACCGTAAAAAAGCAAAAAAACGGAGGTTTTGTATGAAGATCATAATCGTCGGATGCGGCAAGATAGGCACTTCGATAATCGAAAGCCTTGTCGGAGAGGGAAGCGACGTTGTTGCTGTCGATTCCTCGCCCGCAGTTATTGATGAAATAGGAAATATATACGACGTTATGTGCGTTTGCGGCAACGGCGCAGACACCGAAACGCTTGAAGAGGCGGGTGTTGCAAAGGCTGACCTTTTTGTTGCCGTTACCAATTCCGACGAGCTGAATATGCTCGCCTGCTTTGTGGCGGAAAGATTGGGCGCAAAGCACACCATAGCGCGCATACGAAAGCCCGAATATAACGATAAAAACCTCGACTTTTTGAGCAAGCAGTTGGGTCTTACCGTTTCGGTCAACCCCGAATGGATGGCGGCGAAGGAGCTTTACAATATTCTCAAGCTTCCCGCGGCGGTCAATATCGAAAACTTTTCGGGCGGTAATCTCGAAATGGTCGAGCTTCGCTTAAAGCAGGAATCGATTCTCGACGGGCTTACGCTTATCGAGCTTCGTAAAAAATACAACGCGAAATTTCTTATCTGCGCGGTGCGCCGCGGCGAATCGGTCTATATTCCCGACGGTAATTTCGTATTGAAAAGCGGCGACAGAATCGGCATAACCGCATCGACTTCCGAAATACAAAAGCTTTTGCGTATGCTCGGGCTTATGCAGAACTCGGCAAAGAGCGTAATGATACTCGGCGCGAGCCGAACCTCGTATTACCTCGCAAAGCGCCTTATAAACGGCGGAAGCCGCGTTGTTATTATCGATAAGGACGAGCAGGTTTGCGAAGAGTTTGCCGCAAAGCTTCCCGAAGCGGTGATTATCTGCGGCGACGGAAGCGAGCAGGAGCTTCTGCTCGAGGAGGGCTTGGGCTCGACCGATGCGTTCGTTGCGCTTACGGGTATGGACGAGCTTAATATACTCGTTTCGATATTCGCAGAAAGCCAGAACGTGCCCAAGGTTATTTCGAAGGTAAACCGCACCCAGCTTGCCGCGATGGCGGACAATTTAGGGCTCGATTGTATTATTTCCCCGAAAAAGATAGTTTCCGATATACTTGCGCGCTATGCGAGAGCGATAAAGAACTCGCAGGGGAGCAACAGCATCGAAACGCTTTATCGCTTGATGGACGGACGCGTCGAAGCGGTTGAATTTAACGTCAGCAAGGACTTTTTGGGATTGAAAATACCCTTGAAGGATTTGAATTTGAAGCCGAACACGATAATCGCGGGCATTATCCGCGGGCGCAAAGCGATTATTCCCGGCGGTATGGATGAAATTCTTGCGGGCGACAGAGTGGTCGTAATAGTTGCGGGACAGCAGCTGCTCGACCTCAACGACATACTTAAATAAAGGCGGCTGCTTATGAACCGAAAAATGGTATTTTATATGTTCGGCCGCATTGTGCAGATCGTCGGCGGGCTTTTGCTTTTGCCTGCGGTTGTAGCGCAGATCTACGGTGAATACCGTCAGCTGTGGTCGTTTGTGGGCACTGCGGTCGGCGCGGTTGCGGTGGGCACGGTTATTTCGCTGTGCTGTCGGACAAAAAACAAGGTAATATATGCAAAAGAAGGCTTTGCGATAGTAAGCTTGGCGTGGATAGCGATGTCGGCTGTCGGCGCACTGCCGTTTGTGATAAGCGGCGAAATAAGCTCGTACGTCGATGCGCTGTTCGAAACGGTGAGCGGATTCACCACCACCGGAGCGAGCATACTGCGCGACGTCGAAGCGATGAGCCGAAGTATGCTCTTCTGGCGAAGCTTTACCCACTGGGTAGGCGGTATGGGCGTTCTCGTGTTTGTAATGGCGATCGTTTCAAATATGACCGACCGTTCGATACACATTATGCGCGCAGAAATGCCGGGTCCGGTTGTCGGTAAGCTCGTTCCGCGCGGACGCGATACGGCGAAGATACTTTATCTTATTTACATCGTGATGACCTTCGTTCAGATAGTTCTGCTCGCCTTGGGCGATATGGACCTTTTCGAAAGTATCGTGCACACCTTCGGTACGGCGGGTACGGGCGGATTCGGTATTAAATCGCAAAGCATAGGCGCATACAGCGATTATTCGCAAATCGTTATCGGCGTGTTTATGCTTCTGTTCGGTATAAACTTCAACCTTTATTTTCTGCTTCTTGTTGGCAGGTTCAGAACCGTGCTCAAAAGCACGGAGCTCTGGGCTTATCTTGCGATAGCGGCTTCGGGTGTTGCGGTAATAACGCTCAACATTTTGCCGCAATACGATAATTTCGGAGCGGCATTGAAGGATTCGTTCTTCCAGACCTCATCGATAATGACGACGACGGGCTATTCCACCGCGAATTTCGATCTTTGGCCTTCGCTTTCGAAGGGCGTGATTATGATGCTTATGTGCATCGGCAGCTGTGCGGGCTCTACCGCGGGCGGCTTAAAGGTTTCACGCGTGGTCCTTCTGTTCAAGCTTGTGCTCGGCGAAATCAAGCGTATGCTCCACCCGCGTGCAGTGACCTCGGTAAAATTCGAGGGCAAGGCGGTGGATAAAAACACACTTAACAGTGTGCTTATCTATTTTGCGGTATATATTTTCTGTGTTATCGGCGCGTTCCTTGCGGTAAGCTTCGAACCGTTCAGCTTCGATACGAACTTTTCTGCGGTAATTGCCACCTTCAACAATATCGGCCCCGGCTTCGGCGCGTTCGGTCCTATGGGCAGCTTCGCGTATTACAGCGATTTTTCGAAGATTATATTCTCGCTTGCGATGCTTCTGGGCAGACTCGAAATATTCCCGCTTGTTATTGCGCTTTCGCCTTCGACCTGGAGAAAGAGCAGATAAATTTATAAAACAACGATAAAAAAACAGGACTCTTTTGAGTCCTGTTTTTTTATCGAATTACTGATTACTGAATGTCGTAGCTTTCAACGCATTCGTCGATGTCAGACTGAATAACGTCCTTCTTAGATTCGAATTCGGAAACGATGTTGGTGCTGTTGGTTGCCATGAGGTTGTTGATCATAGAACCGATGCCGCCGAAGTCATAGATGATACCAAGATCGTAAACAACATTATCGAATACCAAGTCGAGCATTTCGCCGGATTCGTCATCGCGGAGGTCGCGGAATTTAAGGGTGGTGTCATAGTATGCGGGGGTGATGTGCTTCATACCGCCGAATGCCATAACTTCGAGCATATATGCCGAGAATTCAGCTTCTTCCTTGGTGAGCGAGGTGGGGATAACTGCAGCGTAAGCGTATCTTGCGGAGCAGTAGGTGTAGTAGGTATCCTGTTCTTCTGTCATAAGGGGGAAGGGAACGATACCGAATTCCTGTGCGTCATCGTATGCACGGAGCTTCTTGATAGCGGAGAATGCGCTGGTTCTGAAGAGAGCGCGGTTCTGACCGAATACGTCGAGCGATACTACCCAGATGTTGCTGCCGTCGTTAACGGTGTTGCAGTGGAAGCACCATTCATCCTTGAGCTGAAGATCCTGAAGAATCTTCTGGATAAGGGTGGTGGATGCAGTGTCGTTAAAGGTTATGATAGGAAGGTCGTCGGAGTTCTTGGAGATGTAGTTCTTGCCGCTTGCGATATAGAAAGCGGAAACGTCGCCGTACGAGGAGGAAAGACCCCAGGTATCGGTATAGGTCATGCCGGAGGTGCCGTCGGTATCTGCGGTAACTTCGCGGCTCATTTCGATCATCTTATCGAAGGTCCACTTGTTGTCCTTAACCATCTGGTAAAGATCGGTGTCGGGGAAGCGGCTCTTGAGGATTTCCTTGTTGAAGGTGATAGCGGTCGAAACGATCTTGGGCATGATCGAGATGTCGCCGGTGTTGAAGTAAAGCTTGTTACCGATCGAAAGGGATTCGGTAGCGGACTTGTCCCACCAGGGCTGATCGAAGTGGAGATAGTCGGAAAATTCGTTAAGATCCCAGAGGTAGCCTTCCTGTGCGAGAGTAGCTGCCGCGGGCATAAAGGGAAGTGCCGCATCGTACAAACGGAGGTCGGAGGTGATGTCCTCTTTAAGATCCGCCTGAACGTCTGCAACTGCAACGCCCTTAACGGTTACGCCGTATTTAGCAAGAATTTCGTCGTTTCTTCTCTTTACAGCTTCGTTAAGAGATGCGTCTGTGGTGGAGTAGAGATCGGGTTCTACGTCTTCACAGTAATAGGTTGTCTGAACTTCGTCGGAATAGATAAGTACCGAAAATTCCTTGTAATCCTCGCCTTCCCATTTGAATTCGGGCATGGTTACAAAATCTTCGAGATTGTCGCCTTTGACTTCGCCTGCGCTGACTGCGCTGGATTCGTCTTCACCGCCGCCGCAAGCTACCAAAAATGCAGAAGTAGCGAGCATGAGGAGGCAGAGCAGCATCGAAAGAATTCTCTTTGCGTTCATTGTTGCGTTTCTCCTTTTAAATAAATTTTTATTCATGACACATATTTTACCACAGATTATTCCGCTTGTCAAGATGGACCGCAAAAGAGCCGAGCTTCGCAGAGCACATACAAATCGTGTTTTTGCCCCGTCTATAAGAAAAAATCAAGCTCCGTTTTGCGCGAAGCTTGATTTTTGTTATAAAAATTAATTTATCTTGCGATTACGCGGCGGATACCGGGTATTGCGGAAATATCCGAAATTACCGCTTCGGTGATATTGTCGTTGGTATCGAAAATCGAAACCGCATTACTGCCCTTTGCCTGCGAAAGAAGCGATTCGATATTTACGTTATCGCTTGCGAGCGCACCGGAAATCTGGGTAATAATGTTGGGGATATTTTCGTGAAGAACGATAACACGGTTGCTTTCGGTTCTCGGAAGCACGATTTCGGGGTAGTTTACGCTGTTGCGGATGTTGCCGTTTTCGATATAATCGATAAGCTGTTCGGCAGCCATAACGGCACAGTTATCCTCCGATTCGGGAGTAGAAGCGCCGAGGTGGGGGATACATACCACGTGGGGAATACCCAAAAGCTCGTCGCAGGGGAAGTCGGTCACGTAAGAAGCAACCTTGCCGCTTTCGAGCGCTTCGATAAGATCGGGAATGTTTGCGAGATCGCCGCGCGAAAGGTTGATAAGGCGTACGCCGTCCTTCATTTTTGCGATATTTTCTTTATTGATAATGCCCTTTGTGCTGGGAAGCGAGGGAATGTGGTAGGTTATATAGTCTGCTTCCGCATAGATAGCATCGTAATCGTCAGCCTTGAGAACGTAGCGGGAGATCGACCAAGCGTTTTTAACGGTGATATAGGGGTCACAGCCGATAACCTTCATTTTAATATCGCTTGCGGCGTTTGCAACCATACCGCCGATTGCGCCAAGACCGATAACGCCGAGCGTTTTGCCCTTGATTTCGGGGCCGACAAATTTGCTCTTGCCCTTTTCTACCTGCTTTGCGACTTCGGGAGTGCCCTTGAGCGAAAGCGCCCAGTTGATACCGCCCACAATATCGCGCGAGGCGAGAAGAAGCGCCGCGAGAGCGAGCTCTTTAACGCCGTTTGCGTTTGCACCGGGGGTGTTGAATACAACGATACCCTCTTCCGAGCAACGATCGATAGGAATGTTGTTAACGCCTGCGCCTGCGCGTGCGATAGCCAAAAGCTCCTTGCCGAAGGGTTCATCGTGCAGTGCCGCGGAGCGGACGAGTATGCCTTCGGGCTTTTCGACCGTTTCCGAAACGGTGTATTTTTCGTTATCAAATACGTCAAGACCGACCTTGCTGATCTTGTTGTAAAGCTTGATATTAGCCATTATGCGTTCTCCTTTTCGTAGTTGCTCATAAATTCAACCAGCTTTTCAACACCTTCGACAGGCATTGCATTGTAGATCGAAGCGCGCATACCGCCAACAACGCGGTGACCCTTGAGGTTTACAAAGCCTGCCTTCGAAGCCGCGGAAACGAACGCTTTGTCCTTATCCGCATCGCCGGTAACGAAGCAAACGTTCATAAGCGAGCGTACCTCTTTATCTGCGGTGGGCTTGAAGAGCTTTGAGTTATCGAGATAATCGTAGAGAAGGTTTGCCTTCTTAATGTTGATCTTTTCGCGTTCTTCGAGTCCGCCGGTTTCCAAAAGCCATTTGAACACAAGACCTGCAACGTAGATCGAATAGCAGGGGGGAGTGTTATACATCGAGCCGTTATCTGCCTGCACCTTGTAATCGAGCATTACGGGAGTGCCAGCGCGAGCGTTGCCGAGAAGATCTTCACGCACGATAACCACGGTAAGACCGGAGGGACCCATATTCTTTTGCGCGCCGGCATAGATAAGACCGAACTTCGAAACGTCGACGGGGCGGGAAAGAATGCCCGAGGACATATCCGCTACAAGAGGAATATCGCCGGTTTCGGGGATATAATCATAGCAGGTGCCGAAAATGGTGTTGTTATAGCAGATGTGAACGTAATCTGCGTCTGCCGAAAATTCGGTAACCTTGGGAATATAAGCGAAGTTTCTGTCCTTGGAGGAGGCGATGACGTTTACTTCACCGAACTTTGCCGCTTCCTCTGCCGCCTTTTTCGAGAACTGACCCGAAACGATATAGTCTGCTTTGCCGTTCTTGTTCATAAGGTTAAGAGGAACGGCAGAGAATTGCTGGGTTGCACCGCCCTGAAGGAAGAGCACCTTATAGTTTTCGGGAATATTCATGAGCTTGCGGAGGTTTGCCTCTGCTTCATCTATAATAGACTGGTAAACGGGGGAGCGGTGGGACATTTCCATTACCGACATACCGCTGTCGTTATAATTCATCATTTCGGAAGCGGCCGTTTCGAGCACGCTTTCGGGAAGCATCGAAGGACCTGCGGAAAAGTTGTAAACGCGTTGCATAGCTGATCTCCTTAGTATATAAAAGAAAAAATGTAAACATTTCTGATTGTAACTATAATACTCCATTATCGCGCTAAAGTCAATAGGTTTTTAGACACTATTTTAACAAAGAGGACAATAATTTCGGTAATTATTGACATACGCGTGCGTTTTTGATAAAATGATTAAAAATTGTTGCGCAGTCATTGCAGGGAGAGGCAGGATAATATGCAGAAAAAACTTGGATTCGGAATAATCGGGTGCGGCATAATTGCGGATTTCCACGCAAATGCAATTCACGAATGCGTTGCCGACGCAGAGCTTATCGGCGTGTGCGACGTTGTTTTCGATGCCGCCGAAAAATTTGCCCACCGTCACGGAACCCATGCCTTTGCAAACGAAGAAGCACTTCTTGCTTGCAAGGAAATAGACGTCGTTTGTATCTGCACTCCGAGCGGATACCACCATTCGTCCGTCGTTGCCACCGCGCGTGCGGGTAAGCATATTATATGCGAAAAGCCGCTTGCGATAAACAAGGAACAGCTCGATAGGGTCGAAGAAGAGTGCATTAAGGCGGGCGTTACCGTTTCGGTAATTTCGCAGAACCGCTATGCAAAGAGCGTTAGAAGAGTAAAAAGCGCAATCGAAGAGGGCTTGCTCGGCAAAATAGTCTGTGCCGACATATATATGAAATATTATCGCTCGCAGGAATATTACGACAGCGGCTCGTGGCGCGGAACGAAGCGTATCGACGGCGGCGGCGCGCTTATGAATCAGGGTATTCACGGTGTCGACCTTCTGCTTTACCTTGCGGGTGATATAAAGAGCGTTTATGCGCTTTCGAAAACGCTTGTAAGAAATATCGAGGTGGAAGATACCCTTTCCGCCGTGGTTGAATATAAAAGCGGCGCGACGGGTGTTATTCAGGCGACAACCTCGGTTTATCCCGGTTACCCCCGCAGGCTCGATATAAACGGCGAAAAGGGCTCGATCGTGCTTGATGAAACCTCAATCGTTCGTTGGGATATTCAGAACGGCGGCGGACACGACGACGTTGTGCTTATGCCTTCGTTCACACACGGTGCGGCGACCCCCACCGCAATTTCCAACGACGGACATATTCAGCAAATATCCGATACGATTCGTTGTATTCGCGAAGGTGTTAAGCCCTTGTCCGGTCTTGCCGACGGCAGACGCGCGGTTGACGTTATTCTTGCGATTTACCGCTCCGCCGAAGAGGGAATAAGAATAGATTTATAATAAAAAAGAGAACAAAAAGCGGTGTGCTTTCGATATAAATCGGAAGTACACCGTTGTTTTTATAAGGTATGAATTTTTGTGGTATACCAAGTCCCCGACGGTCCGCAAAAGGCGACAATTAAGTTAATGCAATATATTAAATCGTGAAATATCATTAAGGATTGTAGGGACCGGCGTCCCCGACGGTCCGCGGAAGGTATCGATAATAATAAATGCAATATATTTAATCGAGAAATATCATCGCGAATATGTAGGGACCGGCGTCCTCGACGGTCCGCGGGGAGCAACGATTATAATAAATGCAACATATAAAATTATCGAGGTATCATAATCGATATTTAATTATATCATTTTTACATTAATTTAAA
>JAZTXJ010000126.1:0-6935 GCA_045636285.1 Eubacteriales bacterium | reverse complement strand
GAACTTGCCGCTCTGGATCTTTTCGATAAGCACGTCGGTGATTTCCGCGCACTTCATCCAGGGGCGCTGTTCGAAGGGAACTACGTCGGAGGGGATTTCGATATATTCTTCGAGCTCTTCCGAGAACTTGCCGCTTCTGTTACCGTTCCAGAAATAAGTAACGTGACCGTACTTCTGGGTTTCGGAGATAGCGAGCTGGGAAATGCCCTTGTTTACAAGGAATTCGCCCAAGGTGTTGCTGATTTCGGGGGGAGAAACGAGGTACTTGGAGGGGATGTGAGCATCGCCGTCGTATTCGAGCATGCCCGCATATACCACCTTCGGAACGCGAACGCGGTCGAACTTATCGAATTCTTCGCCTGCTTCGTAGGTTTTGCTGATTTCGATCGATCTGTCGCCGCGGAAGTTGAAGAATACAACGCTGTCGCCGTCTTCAACGGTGCCGACGGGCTTGCCGTCGCGTGCGATAACGAAGGGAGCGAGATCCTGGTCGATTGCGCCGGTTTCTGCGCGGAGGGTGTTGATCGCTTCTTCGGCGGATGCGAACAGTCTGCCTTCGCCGAGAACGTGGGTCTTCCAGCCCTTTTCTACCATTGCCCAGTTTGCTTCGTATCTGTCCATGGTGATAACCATACGTCCGCCGCCCGAAGCGATGCAAACGTCGAAGCTATCGTCGCGGAGCGAGGAAAGGAATTCTTCGAAGGGGAGCACGTATTCGAGCGCGCTGGTTTCGCCTACGTCACGGCCGTCGAGAAGAACGTGAACGCGAACCTTTTTAAGTCCTTCTTCCTTTGCGCGAACGATCATTGCTTTAAGATGGTCGATATGAGAGTGAACGTTACCGTCCGAGAAAAGACCGAGGAAGTGAAGAGTGGAATCCTTTGCGTTTGCAACGATTTCCTTCCAGGAAGCGTTTTCGAACATTCTTCCGGTTTCGATAGCTTCGCTTACGAGCTTTGCGCCCTGTGCGAATACCTGACCTGCGCCGAGCGCGTTGTGACCTACTTCGGAGTTGCCCATATCGTCGTCGGGGGGAAGACCTACCGCGGTGCCGTGAGCTTTAAGGCAGAAGCAGGGATATTTTGCGGCAAGCATATCGAGCGTGGGGGTGTCCGCCGCTTTTATAGCGTCGCCTTCTTCTCTGCCCGAGATACCGATACCGTCCATTACGATTGTAACTATGGGGCGCTTTTCTGCGCCGAAAATTCCGTTAGACATAAGATTTTTACCCTTTCGGTTTCAAAAATATATTTTAACATTATAATTATACCAAAAAATGTTTGTTTTTCAATAGCTTTTTATTATTTTTTCTTTAATTATATATTTGACAGAGAGGGGAATAGGTGATATAATAGCTTGAATCATTATGTTTTTTGTATGAGGTAGGCTTTATGACAAGACGCGAATCGCGCGAGGTAGCAATAACTTTGCTTTTCGAACGCAGCTTTGATTACGAACGTACTCCCGAGCAGATTATGCAGGACGCTATGGAAGAGCGCGGACTGAAGATAAGCGAATTTGCAAGACAGCTTTTTATTGTTGCCGATGAAAACCTGGGCGATATAAACGAAAAGATAGCACGCTTTGCGGATAATTGGCGTATCGACCGTATCGACAGAGTTTCGATATCGGTATTGCGTCTTGCCGCGTGCGAAATCGATTATTTCCCCGAAATTCCTATCGAAATAACCGTCAACGAAGCACTTGAGCTCGCCCGTCATTTCGGCGAGGAGGATTCTGTCGGCTTTATCCACGGCGTGCTCGGCAGATATGCAAAGGGCGTAGAAAAGCCTCTTGCAAAGAAAAAACCGCTTTCGGCAGAAACCGAAGAGGATACCGAGGTGCTTATTAATCCCGAAGAGGTTTCGGAATGAACGGACAGACCGTCCGCACGATAACCGTCGAACAGTTAAACACCTATATTAAGGACTATTTGGGCACTTCGCCTCTGCTTAACAAGGTAGTGGTAAAGGGCGAAATGTCGAACGTGCGCGTTTACGGCGGAAGCGGACATATATATTTCACCTTAAAGGATGAAAATTCCTCTATCCCCGCAACTATGTTCGGGGGTGCAGGCAAGCTTAAATTCAAGCCCGAAAACGGCATGAAGGTGGTTTGTACGGGCAGAGTCGCGGTTTTTGTGCGCGACGGACAGTACAGGCTTTACGCCGAGGAAATGGAGCCCGACGGAATCGGTTCGTTGTATATTGCCTTCGAGCAGTTAAAGGCGAAGCTCCAGAAGGAAGGGCTTTTTGCGCCCGAGCATAAAAAGAAAATACCGAAAATCCCCTTTTCCGTCGGTATAATCACCGCTCCCGGCGGTGCGGCGGTAAGGGATATGATAAACGTTTCGCGCAGGCGCTTTCCTGCGGTAAAGCTTTATCTTTACCCTTCGCTCGTGCAGGGGCCTTCCGCTCCGGCACAGCTTATAAGCGCGCTTAAAAATTTAGATGCAAGCGGCAAGTGCGACGTTATAATTATCGGCAGAGGCGGCGGCAGTGCCGAGGATTTGTGGTGCTTTAACGACGAAGCGCTCGCACACGCGGTTTACGAATGTAAAACTCCGATAATTTCTGCGGTCGGACACGAAACCGATTTTACGATATGCGATTTCGTTGCAGACCTTCGCGCACCTACACCGTCTGCGGCGGCAGAGCTTGCCGTTCCCGACGTGCGCGATTTGAAAAAGCAGTTTTCGAACGTCGAAAAGCGAATGCTTCAATCGCTTACCGCGAAAACCGATTTTCTGCGCCAAAGACTGCTTGTGCTTTCACAGCGCCCCGTGCTTCAAAGCCCGAAAAGCTATTTCGACGACAGAAGAATGGCTGTTGCGAGGAACGAAGAACGGTTATACAGTATTGTCGGAAACAAAATAGAACGCGAAAGAATGAAGCTTTTTGCACAGAACGAAAAGCTTTTAAGCCTTAATCCGCTATCGATACTCGGCAGAGGCTTTTCCGTCGCCTTCGGCGAGGACGGCAAGGCAATAAAGAGCGTAAACGAATTGCCCGCGGGCACCGAATTCGAGCTTATGCTTGCCGACGGCAAAAAGAAAGCGGTAGCGAAATAAAAAACAGATTAACAGAAGGAAAAATCAAAAGAAAAATGGGACGTATAATCAGGGCGATGACAAGAGATGGCTCGGCAAGAGCTATTTTGCTTGACGGCCGCGATATTGTAGAGCGTGCACGTCAGATACACAATACCACCCCCACCGCAACTGCGGCATTGGGCAGAACGCTTATCGCAACCTCGCTTGCGGGCTCGATGCTCGGCGAAAAAGAGGACGTGATGACGGTTCGATTCAAGGGCGACGGTGTCGGCGGCAGTGTGGTGGTAACGAGCGATTGGTGCGGTAACGTGCGCGGCTTTATCCAGAACCCGCAAGCAGAGCTTCCGCTCCGTGCCGACGGCAAGCTGGACGTTGGCGGCTGTATCGGCAAGGGCGAGCTTTATATTCTGCGCGATGCGGGCGGAAGCGAGCCCTACGTCGGCGTTTCGAAGATACAAACGGGCGAGGTCGGCGACGATATTGCCTATTATTACGCGACGAGCGAGCAGATTCCCACGGTTTGCGCCTTGGGTGTGCTTGTCGATAGGGACTATACCGTAAAAGAAGCGGGCGGCGCGTTGGTACAGCTTTTGCCCTTTGCCGATGAAGAGGTTGCCGAAAAATTGGAGCAGAACGCCGCAAAGATGCGCCCCGTGACGAAAACGCTTTCCGAAGGAACGCTTGAAGACGTGCTTTCCGAGGTTTTCGAAGGAATAGAATACGATATTTTCGATGAAATCGAATGTGAATACAAATGCGTTTGCAACCGCGAAAAGACCGATAACGCTCTTATTTCGCTCGGCGCAAGAGAGCTGATCGATATGATCGAAAACGGCGATGAGGTTACGGTTATGACCTGCAGCTTCTGCGATGCCGTTTATAAATACTCGAAAAGCGATTTAAAGCATCTTTTGAAGATTGTAGAAAAAAACAATGGACAAGAATAGAAAAAAAGCGCTGGTGACCGGCGGTGCGCGCGGTATCGGCGAAGCGATCTGTCGCGCTCTTTCAAAAGAGGGATATTACCTTTATATCCACTGCAACAAAAGCGTTGATGAAGCGCAGGAGCTTTGCTCCGAGCTCGGCAACGCCGAATATATCTGCGCCGACCTTTCGGAACGCGGCGCGGTAAATACGGTTGCCGAAAAATGCGGCGATATAGATTTGCTTGTTAACAACGCGGGTGTTGCGCTTGTTGCTCTTTTCGATTCGGTTTCTCCTGACGCCGCGCGAAAAATGTACGAGCTGAATCTTTTTGCTCCTATCGAGCTTACAAGAGCACTGCTGCCGAAAATGCTAAGCCGAAAAGACGGTGCGATTATTAATATCTCTTCGGTTTTCGGCAGGGTTGGCGGAAGCTGCGAGGTCGATTATTCGGCGGCAAAGGCGGGACTTATCGGCTTTACAAAGGCGCTTGCAAAAGAGGTCGGCCCTACGGGAATACGCGTTAACTGCGTCTGCCCCGGCATTATCGATACCGATATGAACGAAGACCTTACCTTCGAAGACGTTGAATCGCTTTGCGATGAAATTCCGCTTATGCGTATGGGCGAAGCCGAAGAGGTTGCAGATTGTGTGGCGTTTCTTGCGTCCGACAGAGCAAAATATATAACAGGCTCGGTCTTCGACGTAAACGGCGGATGGAACGGATAACGCTACGCTTGCGCTTTCGATAAAAATATCACTCTTTAATGCCCACTAATATCCTCGTGGGGATGAGGAAAGGAACGAATATGAACCGTATTGCAAAATTTTATAAGGTTTCAAATACGCAGTTTGGGCGCGAAGGATATGAAAATATAATTCTTCCGAGGCGCGCAACGGCGGGCTCGGCAGGGTACGATTTTATCGCACCGTATGATTTCGTGCTCGAATCGGGCGAGGAAATCGTTATCGATACGGGCATCCGCGCGAAAATAGCAGAGGGCTGGGTGCTGGTGATATTGCCGCGCTCGGGCTCGGGCTTTAAATACGGAGTGCGCCTTGCAAATACCGCAGGGGTTATCGATTCCGACTATTTCAATGCCGATAACGAAGGGCATATAAAAATAAAGCTCGTCGGCGGAAATAAAACCTATACCGTAAAAGCGGGCGATGCGTTCGCACAGGGAATATTCCTGCCCTACGGCATTACCGAGGACGACGAATGCACCGAGGAACGACACGGTGGGTTTGGGAGCACTGATATTTCCCCAAAAAATCCTTGATTTTTGGGGACCCCGAAACGCTAACGCTCTCGACGCGAAATGCTAGCATTTCGGTCGGTAATCCGCTGCGGCGGGTTTGGGATGACCGTTCGCTCGCGCAAAGTGTGTGCGCGCTTCGCTTGTCCACACTTTCGGTCGTCATAGGTATAAAAATCCATGGGGTCCCTGAAAACGCTTGCGTATTTGGTGCAAAACGCCCATGTCGCGGATTTTTATAGAAATTTAATTGTATTATAGAAATTAATTGTATTTATATTATTATATTAATCATATTAAAAAGTTCTGAAGAGAGCGCGAGAGTGGCTTTTTCAAAAGACACTTTCGCATAAATATTAAATTCGCAAAAATATCAAAAAATATATTAAGAGGGAAAAATGATTACAACAAAACAGAGAGCGTATCTTCGCTCGCTTGCGAATACTATCGAACCGACAACGCAGATCGGTAAATTCGGTATCGGCGACACGGTTATCGATACCGTGGAAAAGGCGCTCGAGGCACACGAGCTTATTAAGCTTACTATTCTCGAAACCTGCCCCGAAACACCGAAGGAAGCAATGGTTTCGCTTTGCGAAGCTCTTAACTGCGAAGCGGTTCAGGTTATCGGCAGAAAGGTGGTTATTTACCGCCAATCGAGCAAGATCGAAAACCGCAAGATAGTATTACCGAAAAAGTAAAGAAAAACGGAACGCGCAAAGGCTGTTCTCATAAGGATGCAACAACCCCGACAGATATTTAAGTCTGTCGGGGTTGTTTTATTCTGTTCGATAAATTGGAATTTGTCGAACTATTAAGTTGAAAGGAAATCTGTTTTGTTCTCTATCTCAAATTCCATTGTATCCATATTTAGCACATGAATGCTACAATTACCTGCCTTGAACGCACGACCTTTGTTATTCCATTCAATGCCTTTAACTAAATGATAAACAACATTAATCACACCGCCGTGTGTCACAACCAAAGTGTTTCCTTTCACATTATGGTAATTGGATGTCAAATCCGAAAACCACTTCTTTATTCGCAAATAAAAGTCATTGGGGCTCTCTCCATTAGGATAAGCCTCATCCATTTCTAATGAACTGAAGAACAACCCAGGATATTGCTTAAGTGCAGTATCATTGAGTATTCCTGCCAAATCACCATTGTTTGTTTCTCTTATTTGAAAATCCTTTTGGATGGGCAAACATAACTCGCAAGATATGATATTCGCCGTGGTTAGAGTTCTGGTCAAGTCACTTGATATAATATGTGCAATTTGGTAGGTATGGTTGTTATCTTTGAGGTGCTTCGCAAGTTGTTTTGCTTGCTCCACTCCCTCGGGAATTAAGTCTAAACTACTCCAACCACCACGATATCTATCATCGTCTTTTCCGTGCCGCACAAAAATCAATTTCATTCCAACCACCTCCGTCAAATTCTTATTTATTGCACTGATTCAAAAGAAGAACCGGCATCGCATTTGCATGTACAAATACTCTTTTGGGCTATGCCCAACCCCTTTTACTATACCATACAAGTAAATATAATTCAAGTTATATTCCGACTTCGTCGGAGTGATATTATTGCCAAAGGTAATAGTGTTATTGAAGCCTCGCGGTTTCAGTGGTATTTTATTCGCCTATAACTGCCGAAGGCAATACCACTTGTCGCAAGACAAATACCACTGCAAAGCAATA
>JAZTXJ010000125.1:0-10490 GCA_045636285.1 Eubacteriales bacterium | reverse complement strand
GATATTTTTGAACATACCTTTTTGCGGTGTTTTTTATCCAAGTTCTTTTATGATTCATAAATGGACGAATCAAATCAACATATTGTCCTGCTTGCATTTTATACAAGGTATCAATCACTTGACCGTCAATGTCATCGCTGTCGAGCAGAGGTGCGATTTTGTCAGAATACTTCTGGTATACTTTTTTACCCAACAAAAGAACAAAACTCTGTCTGCCTCTTTTTGCTCTTTCATCCAAGCAAATATTAATAATCCTGTCTATTTGCGATTGGGTTAGTGCTTTTTTACCCATAAGAATAAGTTGTCTAATCTCTTCGCCGATTTCCCAAAGTTCGTGTTCAAACATATACCAATCATGAACATCTGGAACACTTTCCATAAAGGGTAAATCGGGTAAATTCTCATCAGGAATTTTTTCCTCTGCTTTTGTAAGTAAGAGGTTGAGTTCGTTATCAAAAAACTTTCTATCCATAATACTCATTCCGTTCGTGTTTTTTTAATTATACCATAGTAAAGCAAATTTTTCAATATTTCATAAGCATTATGAGTCATGATGATTCTTAATAGAATCGTTATGACTCTTTTTCTTTATATAAGACTCTTATTAATCATACTGATTATATAAGCATTATGAGTCTTTGTCTTAAACATAGAGTAATTAGGGTTATGAAGATTGTTAAAAGAGTAAAGAATCCTTTGGATTGTTTTTAGCATTATAAGAAGATTACTTAAATAAAAAACAAAACGAAACATTGTTTACATGTTACTTTTAAATTTAAGTAGGAAGAATTAAATAAATACACACATATTAAAGTTATATGAAGGCGGAAATAGAAAACTCAAAAAACACCTTGAAAGCAACGATATGCCGATTATAAGTGCACACGGGCTCCGACACAGTAATGCAAGTCTTATGATAAATAACGGCATTGATGTTAAAGCGGTTTCCGAGCATCTAGGCCATTGCAATATTGCAATAACGGGAGATATTTATTCCCACATATTTGAGGAATAAAAGGCGAAAATAGCAAAATGCCCTGAAGATGACCTCATTTCTTAAATACGAAGATAGCAGTGTGGAAAAATTACACTGCTACTTTTTTTGAATTTGCTATTGATTTTTTTGAAATTATCGCATATAATAAGGACGTGGCATAGCCACATGTGATATGAATTTTTTTCTATCACCCCCTTTAGCGGAAATCCTATGCCGTTAAATTAGGACTTAAAAAAGCGGAAATCCCTTGCCGTCAAGTAGGGATATAAAAATGGCGAAACGGTTTCGTTTCGCCATTTACTAAATAACAGGGATTAGACTATGCAAAACTTGAGACTTTATAAGATCAATGATAAATACATAAGATATCTTCACGGTTTAGACAAAAAGGTACAGCATAATAAAAATGCTGCCCGCCCATATGTCGGCATTGTTTTTACATTTGGACGGTTTCAGTATTTTGTACCAATGGAATCGCCGAAGCCTAATCATTCCAATATGAAATCGGGAAAACATATTCTCAAACTCAAAAATGGTGAATATGGAATATTAGGTTTTAACAATATGATTCCAGTACATAAAGACGCTCTTATCGATTTTGATATATCTGCAGAAAAGGACATAAAATACAAAACGCTATTGCAACATCAAGTACACCTATGCAACAAAATGAAAGCCGATATTCTTAATCATGCCCAAATGACCTACTTCGATGTTGTAAGTGGAAAAAATAAGTTTTTAATTGGAATATCATGCGACTTCAAAAAATTAGAAAGTGCGTGTAAACGATTCGATATTAATCATATTCCAAATAAAACATCGAATACTTAAATAATCAAACAATACCCTATGACATTGTTATGGGGTATTGTTCTTTTTGCTGCAAATTTGGTGCAACACTTTATAGGGCGATACTCACGATATTCACGATATCGCACGAAATCACACGATAAAGCTACGATATCACACGATATTTAACGATATTCACGATATCAAACGGTACTCTCAAAACTCCAAGAGATAATTTCTTGCACAGTCGGATACGGCGCAGACCGCAGAAAAAGATCTATTCTCACATTCAATTATGGAAGAGTCGGTTTTCACCGACTCTTTTATTTTTTATTATATTTTTTCTGCTATGAAAAAACAGAACCTCTCGCAGTAGATTTCTACAGCTTCGGATTCTGTTTTTCCATTCTGCATCCGCCTGCAACTGTGCAAGATTCTGCTTTTGTTGCTTTCTCCTAAATCGCATTCAAAAACCCCGAAGCCTTTACGGTTTTCGGGGTTTTACTTTTGCTTTCATTTTTGATTTGGTGCAAACTCGGTGCAAATTATTTTAAAAGGACTATGACACGCAAAATGTCATAGTCCTTTTTGGTTATATCTGCTTTGCCTTTTCTTCTAATGCTCTATAATCAACTTTGCCAATGGGGGTTAACGGCATTTTGTCAATAAATACAAAATCAACGGGTTGCACATATTCGGGCAATTCTTTTTTGCAGAGTTCAAATAATTCTGCTTTTACTGTTTCTGCATTTGCGCCATCACTCAACACAGCAAACACTATGGGCAATTTACCTTGGCTGTGAGAGGTATCCGCTACACCTACGGCACAGTTTGAAACAACATTATCATTTGTATCAACTGTCTTTTCAATTAGTGATGGAAACACTTTAAAACCATCGTGGCGAATGATTACTCGTTTAATGCGGTCTTTGATGAACACAAAACCATCTTCATCAATATAACCGATATCGCCGCTGTGTACCCACATCAAACCGTCATCGTGTTTCTTTATAACGTTATTTGTTTCGGTTTCGTTGTTATAATAGCCGACCATGGTGTTGGGGCCTGT
This sequence comes from Eubacteriales bacterium, assembly GCA_045636285.1. Lineage (GTDB taxonomy): Bacteria > Bacillota > Clostridia > Oscillospirales > CAG-382 > Coliplasma. The sequence continues at coordinate 7,635 of JAZTXJ010000125.1, read as the reverse complement.
CATACAAATCTCGCCTTCTTTATTGTACGACAGTTCTTTGCCTGTATCTAAATCAAAAACAGACATTGTTGTATAAGGGAATGGAATACCAACACTACCTATTTTGTTTCTTTCTGCTGACGAACAAACACATACTGCGGCTGCAACCTCGGACATTCCATACCCTTTGCAAACAGGATTGGGAGCATTGTGTGAAGCAAAGAACACATCTACTTCCTTTTCTAATGATATATCCATTCCGTCACCACCAACGATTGGTGAAAGCAGGTATTGCAAAGAAGATTTTTGGAATTTCGGATTACGAATTATATTACCATAATGAGAAGGTACACCTGCAATATGGTTTGGATTGTATTTGTTAAGTAAATCAACGAATTTATCGGGATTGAAAGAAGGTATCAATATAACCTCCATACCTACTATTAATGGCAAATGTAGTCCATTGCCGACACCATAGGCAATAAAAGGAGGCATTATGTTTAACCATTTATGCTCTCTCTTGAAATCAAAACCACATCTATACGCCTGTAATGCTGCTGCATTCATATTATCATTAGAAAGCATAACACCTTTTGGAATGCCTGTTGTACCGCCCGTGTGAACAATAACACAAGGGGTATTCTTTTTATATGTCGCAATTACGGGCTTGTTATCCTTGCCCATTTCAACAAAATCATTCCAATTAATATGCAAATTATCATTTGGAATCTTTGTTGCTTTAAATGCTTTGAACAAAAACTTTTTGGGTTGCGGAAGTGAATCGGCTGGCGAAATTACAACTATCTTTTCAACCGCAGTTCCCTTTATTGCTTCTACAATTTTGGGATATGCAACATCGATGGTTATAACGATTTTGGAATTAACCTCTTTGATATATTCACGAATACCCTCCGCACTTGTACGAGGGTCAACCATATTGCAAACCACCCCCAAGCGATTTAAACCATAAAAGGAATAAATCGTTTCGGGAACCGTTACCGCACAAATAGTTACTATATCCTTTCTTTTCAGACCAAATGCAGAATAACCTTTGGTTGCGTTATCAATATTCGCAAACACCTCACCATAGGTTATTTTGCGGTCAAAATAGTTAAGAGCAATGTTGCTTTGATAGTCTTTGTTGTTCTCCCAAAGATACTCGTAAATAGTGCATTCGGGTAAAGTGGCATTAATCGTTTCCTCGGTGTAATATTTCAACCAAGGCTTGTCTATTGACGGATATCCCGTCATTGTTTCTTTTTCTTCCATTGGTAAACCTCCGATAAAAATAAAAAAGTGCGGCAACCGAAGTTCCCGCACTGAAAAACGCAAACTCCAATTGTCGCCAAACAAATTACAAGTAGTGAGGATTTACCATACACAATAGCTTGTAGGAATTTGCGCTTTTACCAAATTCATAAAACTATTGTGTACTTAAAAAGGGTATAATACCCCTATAAAAAAATAAAATCCTCCTAGAACTTATGTAATTTGTTTGGCATTAAGTATTATACCACACACCAGTAGAAAAAACAATATTTTTGAAAAAATATTTCCCCGTTTATTTTATTGCTTTGAAACTGAATTAAATATGAAATAGTTTTTGGTGCAAACTTGGTGCAAATAATTAAAAGAAACCCTACATCCAAAAAAGGTTGTAGGGTATTTTTGTATAAACAATATTAAAACAGACCGACAAATCGGAATTTACAGATTTATCCATTCATCTCTTGAAATTGCAAATACCTTTGTAATTTCATTTATCTCATCAGTAAATTCATCTACTTGTTTGCAACCATAGGACATCGCAGTTTTAGCCGACGGTTCATTGGTATGCTTCATATAAGAATAAACAACGTTAAAAGGCGTGTTGTTAAACGTCCAATCTCTGACCGCAATCGCGGCTTCTTTGGCGTATCCTTTTCTTTGTTTATCGGCTCTTATATGATAACCGATTTCGGGTTTTATTTGCCCATTGATAAGCTGCATTGTCAATCCGCAATCACCTATCATTTCGCCTGTGTCCTTCAAGCATACTGCCCATAAACCAAAACCGAAAATTTTGTATCTTTCGATATTTCTGTTTATCCAGCCTCTTACCCTTGCATCGTCAAAAGTATATGAATAATGTTGCATAATATCCGAATCCGCCAAGACCCTATAAAGTGCATCGAAATCATTTTCTGTCATTTCTCTTAACGATAGACGTTCCGTTTCAATAACCATTACTTTTCTCCTGCAAATTTAAGCTTATCAAATCTATGGCATTATACCATAAACCGTTCGCTATTTCAAGTTTTCGGCAATCGTCATTACTTTAATCAAAACCCCCGAAATTTGCATTTTTCGGGGTTTTCTTTTTATTTTCGCGCCTTATTGACATATTTCGAAATATTATGATATAATTTAACCGTCAGATAAACTTGAATTTGACGAGGTAAGTATTATGTGGAATAAATTATATAATGCCGCAATCAAGGTACAAAACAACCGAACGATTTCCCCGTTTATAGAAGCGGGCGGTGTTGCGGCTGCTATTCTCACAAAACAAGGAAATATTTATGTCGGTGTTTGTATCGATACTGCATCAACGCTCGGTATGTGTGCAGAAAGGAACGCTATTGCCAATATGATTACAAACGGCGAGAGCAGGATCGATAAAGTCGTGGCAGTAATGTCCGACGGTCGTGTGGGTTCTCCTTGCGGCGCTTGCCGTGAGTATATGATGCAGTTAGATAAGGATAGCGGAGATATTGAAATTCTTCTTGACCTTGAAACCCAAAAAACAGTAAAGCTTAAAGAGTTGATCCCCGATTGGTGGGGCTACGATAGATTCGAAGAATAGTCAGATAAATTCCATTTGAAGTGGGTTAATTATATGAAAAAGAAAAAATTATTGTATGCCATATTATGTGCTTTGGGCGGTGGCGCGGTAGGTTTCTTTGCAAACCAATTAACAGAGATATACGGCTGTATATTGTTCGGTATCGGTGTCGGTTTAATGGTCTACTCGATTATAAATTTAAGTAAATAATCCCAATTTACCGCACCAACAGATAATCACTCGTCTTGCAAAAATCAAAAACCCCGAAATTTACATTTTTCGGGGTTTTCTTTTTATTTTCGCGCCTTATTGACATATTTCGCGGTTTATTATATAATTGATACAATAAATAGAATTCAAGGAGTAAAAATATGAAAAAGCGTATTTTTGCAACGTTAATAGCCTTTACCCTGCTTTTTTCGGCTATACTTGTCGGCTGTAACGGCGGCGGACAGGAGGGCGCACAGAGCGAGCAGGCAAGCGAAGGCGAGGTCGTTTCGCTTAAAGCGATTTTCGAATCCACACTCAAAAACAAGCTCACGCTCGATGAAAACGGCGAGCTTATGCAGTTACTCGGCGAGCTTGAAAATTACGAAATGCCCGAACCGAAGGACGTTGCGGGCGTGATGAACACCACGGTCACAAAGCTTCAGGCAGGAAATATCGACCTTTCCTCGTTCGGCACGGTAACGCTCGACGGCAACGTCGCATACGATGCCGAAAACAAGCGCTTCAGCACCGATTTTCTGCTCAACGCACTGGGCGAAAATCCGAGCCTTGCGTTCGTTTCCGATGAAAGCGGCGCTTATATCACCGATTATTTCGGTCTTAACGAAAAGCCCTTGTTTATCGACCCCGAAAAACAGCTCGAAAGCATCGATAACGAAAAGCTCTCCCGCTTCGAAACCGCGCTTAACGCTTATTCCGAAATATTCGAGCATATCAAAACCGTTTCCGAAACCATTATCGCTTCGGATATCGAAGAATCCGCGTTCAAGCTCGCATCGACAAGCTCTTCTGCGGAAAACGTCGATTATAACAACGTTATGATCCTGCTCACACTTTCGGGCGAAAAGGCGAAAGCCGTTTCCGAAAAGCTTATTACCGAGCTTATGAAGAACGAAAGCATTAAAACGCTTCTCGGCGAGGATTTCGATAAAAACGAGCTTTTATCGAACGCAGACAATATTAAAGAGCTTACCGTTCTTAACGAAATCAAAAACGGCGAAACCGTTGGTATAAGTATCGGTATCAATGCCGAAAACGGCGAAGTAAGCGAACAGTACCTTCTCACAAGCGTGCTTATTAAAAACAAGCTCGGCTTGGGCTTCGGTACGCTTGCCGAAGACGGCAAATACGCAAACGCCGTCGAGTTTACTTATTCCTGCGATGAAGAATCCAAAAACCACAGCATCACCGCCGACGTCACGAACGAAGGCGTTCGCTACAACACCCTTACGGCATATATAAACGAGCTCGACAACAAATATCTCTTCAACTTGATTTTCAGCAACGACGGCAAAACCAACGTCAAAGTAAATCTTACCTTCGAAGGCAATGACGAAAGCGGTAATATCGCGGTTACCAACGTCAGCACCACCGACGAAAACGGTAAAACCACCAAGCTTCCGATAATTTTCAATATCGAATACAAAATCGAAAACGAAATACTTACCGTAAAATCGCTCATAAACGCAAAGCCTAACGAAAACGTAACTATCGAAGCGGAATCGCTCTTCACCGGCGAATATAAAGACGTCACTATCGAAGCGGTAACCGAAAGCATTCCGATCGAAGAATACGATTTCGACACCGCAAAGATCGCGTTCGCCTTCAAGTACCCCAAAATCAACACCTTTATGCTTATGTACGAATTGCAGAAGTAATTTTACTGTTTTGAATATAATTACGAGAGAGGAGCTTCCATAAAAGCTCCTCTCTCTCGCTCTTTCTTCAAAATTTTTATTGTAAAAACTATTGACAAACAGAATTTTTTATATATACTATAATGTTCTTCTAAACCGAAAAGGAGGGATATTATGGAACGCAGATACAGCTTTACGGAGCTTTACTATCTTGCCTACGACAACTCGGGAAAATTAAATATCAAGCTAACCCGAGAAGAGATCGAATCGATCATGAACAAATCCTACGAGCATTTCGGATTTTTATGCAGTGTTTTGAAAGACCGCGGCGAAGTTGAAGATTTTAAGCTGATCGAAAAATTTATAAACGACAGCGACCACAGAAAATGCTATTTGGCATTAAAAAACATTCTCTATTTTGAAAAAGGCAAAGAAAAATACGCGCATCTTGTCAGCGAACGGTTAAAAAGCGATGATATAATAATTCTGCGCGGTGCGCTCGCGATCGTCGACGAACATAAGCTGATGCGGAGCGACAACCGCATACTCGAAATATACGAAAAATACATCGACAAAAACATAAGCTCGCACTGTGTTTGCGCTTTGCGGTACAACCCAAGCTTCGAAGAAAATTACGAACGCATTCTCGCGATCTTCCGACGCGCGCCTAAATCGAACAAGGAATGCTTTACAAAGCTTTTGACAGACCTTGCCGACAAAAGCCATTTCGACGAGCTGTTTACCATTTTTGCGGAAGACGAATACTGCAAGGTGCGTATCGGCGCGGCAAGGCTTGCGATAAAGCACGAAAGATACGAGCTTTTAAATCGATTTATAAACGAAAAGGACGGACATATTCGCAAGCTTGCGTTAAAGTACTTTAACAACGTCACATAAAAAATATAAACCGAAAAATTTTTGAAAAGAGCGCGAGAGAAACCTTTTATAAAAAGTTTCTCTCGCTTAATTTCTATAACATTCAACTACAGCTCAAACACGCAAAACCTCGGCGGAAAGCGCTTCGGCGTCGCGAACGTCGTGCGTGGCGACGATAAGCGTCTTTCCTGCCGTGTGCGCGAGCACCAGAGCGATCACCGATTCACGCGTGCGGTCGTCAAGCCCCTTGAACGGCTCGTCGAGAATAATAAGCTCGCTTTTCGCAAGCAGGGCACGCGCAAGCGCGACACGGCGGCGCATCCCGCCCGAAAGCTTATTCACGGGCTCGCGTTCGCTCCCCTCAAGCCCCAGAGCGCCCAGCATTGCAATAATTTCGGCTTCGGTTACGGTTTTGCCCGTGACCGCCAAAACGTTAGCCACGGCGGAATAAGGCTCGCAGAGCCTATCCTCCTGAAAAACGGCGGAAACGCGCTTCGGAACACCCGAAAGGGTACCCGAATCTGCTCTTTGCAGACCGAGAATAACGTTCAAAAGCGTGGTTTTTCCACTGCCGGAGGCACCCATAATACAATATCGCTTGCCGTCTTCCAGCTTTAAGGAAAGGTTGTTTATCACCTTTTTTTCGCCAAAGGCTTTGTTTATATTTTCGAGCAGAATCATACCGTTTCCACCCCCTTCATCAAGCGTTCAAGCAAAAACAGCACGAGCTTTTCGAAAACGACCGAAAGCAACACTATAACCACCGTCCAGGCGAAGAGGTCGGCGGTATCCAAAAAGAGCTTCGAATAGTAAAGCGCTTCGCCCACAGAGCCTTCGGGATAACCGATAAGCTCGGCGGCAACGCCCGATTTCCAAGCAAGCCCGAGCGCGATTCTGCTGCCCGAAAGCAAAAACGGCTTTACCGAGGGCAGCCAGATAAAGCGTAACCTGCGCGAAAACGGCATTTTGAATACGTCTGCCATTTCGAGCATTTTTTTATCGACCGCCTTGATTCCGTCGAGCAGGTTTGTATAGATTATCGGCAGTACCATTAAAAACGATATAAAGGTCGAAAGCCCGCCCGCCGTGAGCCAGATAAGCGCAAGCACGACAAACGATGCGACCGGCACCGATTTTACCGTGAGCATATAGGGCCAGAGCAACGCCTCGATAATTTTAATGCGACCCGCCGCAAGCGCAAGCAGTGCGCCGAAAACAAAGCCAAAGACAAAGACGAGCGCGATTCTTTTAAGCGTGTAGGCAACGGTGGGCAGGAAAATTTCCTCCTGCACCAAGCCGAACAGCCGCTTAACCACCGCAATCGGCGAAACGAGCAAAAGCTCGGAACCGACGATAACGCTTACGAACTGCCAAACGAAAAGCGCAAGCAAAACCGCAAGCGATTTTAATATTAAATTTTTGTTGCGGTCACTCATAGCGTTCTCCGTTCAAAGCATACCCGAGGCGGATGCCTCGGGTAATTTTCTTATTCTGCGATATAGTAAAAGTCGTCTGCGGGGAGCTTGCCGCCGACAGATTTCGGGTTCTGCTCGTAGAGCACCTCGAGATAAGCGTTCACAGCCGCTTTAAGATCTGCCCCTGCGATATATTTAAGGTTGCAATAGGGGATCGCCTTTTTTATAACCGCTTCGTTATCGAAAATACCGTTTTCGACAACAAGCTTTGCCGCGGCTTCGGGGTCTGCGTTAACGTCGGAAATCGAGGTTTTGTATTCCGAAAGGAACGCCTTTACCGCTTCGGGATTCTGCTTTGCGAATTCCTCGCGCACTACGATAACGCCGGTTACGATATTGCTGTTCGGGTCGAGCTTTTTCCATTCCTCGTTCAGATCAAGCACGGTCTGCAAGCCTTCGACCTTTGTCGAAGCAACGGTTACGTAGGGCTGAGGAAGCATTGCAACTGCGCTTTCGGATTGCGAAATAGCGGCAACGACCTCGGTCGCTTCGGATTTGAAATCAAGCGTTACGTCCTTATCGGGATCGATACCGTTTTCTTTAAGGATATGGCGAAGCGTGTATTCGGGGGTAGTTCCCTTGCCCGTCGCAATAATGGTTTTACCGCGAAGCGATT
>JAZTXJ010000124.1:0-28231 GCA_045636285.1 Eubacteriales bacterium | reverse complement strand
CATTTTCTTTGTGGTGAACTTGAATTCTTCGATAGGTGCTTCGGGATTTGCAAGACGCCATTCCTCGAAATTGGAATTGAGAAGAGTCATAAGGTATTCGCGCACAGCCGCAACGGGATAACCCTGCGAATGATAATAGGTGAGCGCGGCTTCGGGATCCTTACGCTTGGAAATCTTGCGCTTGTTGCCGTTATCGAGCTTCAATACCTGTGCGGTATGACAGTACTTCGGCATTTTAAAGCCGAGCGCCTTGAAAAGCTGGATATGGAACGGAAGTGTGGAAAGCCAGCTTTCATCGCGGATAACGTGGGTGGTGCCCATTAAATGATCGTCAACCGCGTGTGCGAAGTGATAGGTGGGAATTCCGTCGGATTTAAGAATAACGTGGTCGATATCGTTTTCGGTAACGTCGATTTCGCCCTTTATTTCATCGCGGAATTTGTGCTTGTTGTTAAGATCGCCTTCGGAACGGAAGCGGAGCACGAAAGGAACGCCTTCGTTGAGCTTTTCTTCGATCCTTTCGATCGGTGCATCGCGCCAGATTGCAAATTCACCGTAATAACCGGGGTTTAATTTTTCGACTTCCTGCTTTTCGCGGATAGCGGAAAGCTCTTCTTCGGTACAGAAGCAGGGGTACGCCTTGCCCTCACGGATTAACTGCTTTGCAAAGGTTTGATAAATTTCCGCGCGTTCGCTTTGACGGTAGGGACCGTAGTTGCCCTTGTCGCCGTCGATAACGGCGCCTTCATCGAAATTAACGCCAAGCTTTGCAAGCGTTTCGATAATTATCTGAATACCGTTGGGCACGGTACGCTTCGCGTCGGTATCTTCGATACGAAGATAGAAAATACCGCCCGACGTATGTGCCAGACGCTCGTCGGTAAATGCACCGTAGAGATTTCCTATATGAAGAAAGCCCGTGGGGCTGGGTGCAAAGCGGGTTACCTTTGCCCCTTCGGGAAGTTCACGTGCGGGATAACGCGCTTCGATATCCGCAGGAAGAGTTTTTATATTGGGATAAAGAAGTTCTGCAAGAAGGTTTGTATCCATATTATAGCCTCCTGAATAATAATCCATAAAATATCAAGATATTATATTATAATACGCGCGATTTGTCAAGCAAAAGAAAAGCAATAAATCTATTGAAAAAAGGAATGTGTTGAGTTATAATAATACAAAACAAAATACAAACAGGCGGTGTACTATGAATTTGCAAAAAATACTCTCGCTTTTGCTTGCGGCGCTTTTGTGCGTATGCGCGCTTGCGGCTTGCAAGAGCGAAACCGAAAACAGTGTTCCCGAAGCCGAAAGCAGCGAAGAGGAAACATCGAAAGAACCGGAGGTTATTATGCCTGAATATTGGGGCTTTAACGACTACAACAGAACCGAAATCGTCGGTGCGCCGGAGGAAATAAAATCCTTCCCCACCACTGTAACCAAGGTGAGCGACGCCAAATACAGCATGGCTTGCGAAACCGAAGTGGGCACGCTTACCATCACGCTTGAAGAACGTCCCTGGGGCTGCTTCAATCTTTGGTCCTGGCGTCTTGTCGACAAAGAAGGCAAGGAGCACGTTTTTGCGGCAGGCTCTACCGATTTCGAATACGTACACGTTCCGATCACCCCCAAGGGCACTAACGTATGGTCGGGCGGTAACCACGGCAACGAAGCATTCTTATCTCTCGATCTTTACAATGCAGAAAACGGCGAAAAGCTCGAGCTTAAAAACGGCGAATCGGTTACCGTGAATTCGCTTCACGTTATCGAAAAAACAAAGCTTTTGTGGTTTCCCGATGATAACGGCGACTCGATAGGCGATTACAACAACAAAAATATGACCTATACCGATGACGACGTTTATGCCGAAATGACAAGAAAATACACCTTCACCGGCCCGCAGATAAAGCTCAACGTCGACTACAAATACGTTAAGGACGTTAAGCACAACCGCTCCTACACCTGTATGTTCCCTCTCAGCAAGAAATACGGCTTGTGGTGCGAAATGTATAACAACGCAGGCGAGCTTGTAAAAAGCATCGAAACCCTGAAGGTCGGCGCGGCGGACTATTCGGGCAAGCATTACAGCAAAAACGTTGCAACCCGTGCTATTCTTTACGGATACGCAGATCCGAGATACCAGTTTGACGTTCGCGTTACCACCTTTGAAGATTCGCTTGCAAGCGGCGAGGGCGACTATCTCACTTCCTATTGGGATATGAACACCAATACGAACAAGCTTTACTTCACAAAATGGACCAACGCCAAGCAACGCCTTATCAAAGCGGGCGACGAGGTACATACCGAAAGCTTCTGGCTGTTTAAATTCGTACCCGATGCAAAGATTCCCGAAGACTCTGCTGAGGCAGGCAACAAGGTAGAAGAAATCAAGCCCGAAGGCACTCTCGTTTCGAACGGTAAGAGCTATACCATTTCGGGCGGACTCGGCGGCGGCTTCGGCAACTATACCGCAAACCTTACCGACGGAAAGTACACCGAAAGCCTTACCTATGACGGCAACTGGTTCTCCTTCTATAATGCGGCTCTTCCGCAGGATCAGATTAACGTAGAAAACGGTATCGGTTATATTATAATCGATCTCGAAAAGGAAACCGACCTCGCTTTCGTGCGCGCACACATCTGCAACGGCGGTACTGCGGGAATCAACGCTCCGCAGGAAGCAAGCGTTTCGATATCGAGCGACGGTAAAACCTTTACCGAGCTTTGCAAGCTCCCCATCGACACTGCCGACGACAGCGCGATTTACTGGTCGGGCGCAAAGGCAGAAGGAAAGAGCGCAAGATACGTTAAATTCAGCTTTAAACCGAACGGCTTATTCGTATTTATAAACGAGCTCGAGGTATATAAAAAATAGTATTGACAATATACTCTCTTTGCTGTACAATATAAATACAAAGTAATAGTTCTACTGCGAAAGCAAATGAAGAACTATACGAACGATAAAACGTAATGTGATCCACCCTGCTTTCGCGGGGTGGATTTTGCTTTTACGGAATATATTGCAATTCCTGTTTTAAAACCTCTTTTCCGAATCAAGCGGTTCGTCAAGGGGATTTCTATCATAAACGGAGGACTAACAATGAAAAAGCTTTTATCGATTTTATTGGCTGTGGTTTTTATCACTACCCTGCTTGCATCCTGCAACAATAAACCGTCAGATAGCAGTTCGGACGCGATTAATGAAAGCTCTGACACCCCCGTAATCGACGAAACCGCTGTAATCGACGAAAACTCTATAACCTCCGAATGCTCGTCGGTTCCCGACGAAAAGAAAGCTTGGACAGACGTAGAGGAAAATGTATTCGACGGTACCAAAACCACCACGGAATACCGCGACGGTGAAAACGATTATACCGTTACGGTCGAAAAGCTCAACGGCGACGGTACTCTATTTAACAAGAGCGTTCGAACCTATGTCAACAAGCTTTTGACTTATGACGAAAAAGTCGAGTATGCAGAAAACGAAGAAATTGTTGAGCGTATCGTTACGCATTTCGACGAGAACGCTAAAGCAGTACGCGGAGAAAAATTTTATAAACATAACGGCATTATTCAAACTGCCGAATATACTTTCGACTCGAAGGAATTTGTTAACGGCGGTACGGTAAAATATTCCGACTTAGACGGCAACGTTCTTGCCGATGGCAAATTGCGGTATGAAGTCATCGAAGTGTATCGCTGTACCGTCGAGGATCTTTCGGTTTATAAGGATGGTAAAAAGATCCACGAAGAAAGCTTCGGATATTTCTTTGGCGATATAGAATACATCTACCGTGATATAAAAGACGAAGACGGGAATATATTGCTGACGAAAAAATACGAATCGATTTCCTCTTGCCACAAGGTCTTCATATACGGCGAAACAAAAGGACGAATTTATCGTTGGGAGGACGAAGAATACTACTTAGAGGATTTTCACGAAAGCAGAGCTATCGGACGCTGTATCCGTACGTATAAAGACGGTTTTAATCTCGATCCCGAAATGTTGAAGGACCCCGCTGCTTTGAAAGAGTATTTGGAGAAGCTTCCCAAGAAAAACATTTTAACAGCAATCGGCAAGCAATATACCGAAAAGGAAGCTCAAAAACGTATCGACGAAATTTTTGACGAATATGACAGATTAACCGAAAATTTCTTTTCGGACACACTTACAGATAAAGGCTCTCATTTTTATTTGATTGCGTCAGATTGGGAAAAAGAAGCCGATCTTGATTCTTAGTATTCAGTTTTTCAGAACTCAATTATAACGATTCTATATCAAAAGAAATGGCACAAAACGAAGCGGCTGCTACGAATACAGCGATACCGGCAGTTCATAATCATACTCGAAACCGAATGATTGTTTAATGCTTTTTGTATTGCTTAAAAGAGCCCCCTCGGTACTGCGTGGCGGTTCGCCGAGGAGGTTGACAAAAAACATTAAGTTTAGCCAATTTTCTGTCCCCCGACGACGTCGGGGGATTCTTTTTTCTAAACTGTTCGAAAGATTGAATAAAAAGCGTCTTGACACATAAAAATATTTATGGTAATATATGGACAATAAAAGGGAGTAGCGGCATACGGTTTTGTATGCGCGTCCTCGCTCGACATCTCGGCTTAACGCCCGGGCGGACGTTTTTATTGCAAGACTTTTATGGTGTAGCCATAACAGTGCTTGCTTTTTTGTTTTCGCCCGGAACAAGCGGCGCGCCGTTATTTCTACGTTTAAAATTTCACATTTATAAAGGAAGGTTTTTCGAATGAAGCACTATCTCGAAAGTATCGAAAAGGTGTTCACGTTTTTCAGCACCGGAGAAAGCGGATTGAGCGCGCAAACCGCTAAAGAACGGCTTGAACGCTACGGTGCAAACAAGCTGGCAGAGCCGCCCAAGGTTCCGCTTTGGAAGAAGTTCCTGCTCCAGTTTGCAGACCCGATGATAATCGTTTTGCTCGTTGCGGCGTTGGTAAGCTTTATTACCGCGGTCATCGAGGGAGAATCCTTGGCAGACGTATTTATTATTCTTTTCGTCGTCGTGCTTAACGCAGTTTTGGGCGTTATTCAGGAAAACAAAGCCGAAAAGGCGATCGATGCGCTAAAGGCAATGACAAAGGCGAAATGCAAGGTACTGCGCGACGGCAATATGCAGATACTCACAAGCGAAGAGCTCGTTATCGGCGATATTATCCTGCTCGAAGCAGGCGATGCGGTTCCCGCAGATGCAAGACTGATCGAAGCCGCTTCGCTCAAAGCAGAAGAATCGGCGCTTACAGGTGAATCGGTTCCGAGCGACAAGCACGCGGGCATACTTCACAGCGAAAGCGGCGAAGTACCGCTCGGCGACAGAGCAAATATGGTTTATACCGGCACAACGATAGTTTACGGTCGTGCAAAGGCGGTCGTTGTCGCAACCGGTATGGATACCGAAATGGGCAAGATCGCAAAAGCCATTACCGATGCGAGCGAGGATAAAACTCCCCTGCAGATAAAGCTTTCGCAGTTAAGCAAAATTCTTACCGTTGCGGTATTGGGTATTTGCGCGGTTGTATTTGCCATTAATCTTTTTACCGCAGATTCGTTGAACGGCGGCGTTATTCTCGATACGTTTATGGTTGCGGTTTCGCTTGCGGTTGCGGCGGTCCCCGAAGGCTTGAGCGCGGTCGTTACGATCGTTCTTTCGATCGGCGTTTCGAAAATGGCGAACCAAAACGCTATTATCAGAAAGCTTACCGCTGTTGAAACGCTCGGCTGTACTCAGGTAATCTGCAGTGACAAAACCGGAACTCTCACACAGAACAAAATGACCGTCGTTGAACATTTCAGCGGCAATTTAGAGCTTTTGTGCTGCTGCAATTCGCTTTGCAGTGATGCCGAGGTAGACGAGCTTGGCAGAGTGCTCGGCGAACCCACCGAAGCGGCACTCCAGCAGTTCGCTTATGAAAACGGCTTCGACAAGCGCGAGCTTATGAAGAAGCAGCCGAGAATCGCCGAAGCTCCGTTCGATTCGGGCAGAAAGATGATGTCTACCCTGCACGATTTCGGCGGAAAGGTTATTCAATACACAAAGGGCGCGCCCGACGTTATTCTTTCGCGTTGCACCAAATATATCTCCCCTGTTGACGGAAAAACGCGCGATATGGACGACAAGGTACGCGAAGCGATACTCGCGCATAACAAATCGATGGCAGATAAAGCCTTGCGCGTGCTTGCGGGTGCTTTTGCGATATACGATACTCTTCCCGAATTCGATACCCCCGATACGATCGAAAAAGAGCTTGTGTTTATCGGTCTTTCGGGCATGATCGACCCCGTACGTCCCGAGGTTGTCGATGCTGTAAACCGCTGTAAAATGGCGGGAATACGCCCCGTTATGATAACCGGCGACCATATCGACACCGCAGTCGCTATCGGCAAGGAATTGGGAATTATTACCGATGAAAGCCAAGCGCTTACGGGTGCGATGCTCGATGACATTTCCGATGAGGAATTGGCAAGAGACATTACTAAATATTCGGTTTACGCCCGCGTTCAGCCCGAGCACAAGGTAAGAATCGTTACCGCTTGGAAGAACCTCGGCTTTATTACCGCAATGACCGGCGACGGTGTTAACGATGCTCCCTCGATCAAAACCGCAGATATTGGTATCGGTATGGGTATTACCGGCACCGACGTTACAAAGGGCGTTGCCGATATGATTCTCGGGGACGACAACTTCGCAACTATCGTAAACGCGGTTGAGGAAGGCAGACGCATTTATTCCAACGTCCGCAAAACCATTCAGTTCCTTCTCTCCTCTAACCTGAGCGAGGTATTGAGCGTATTTATCGCTTCTCTCTTCGGTCTTACCGTATTCAAGCCGATACACATTCTTTGGATCAATCTTATTACCGACAGTCTTCCCGCGCTTGGCTTGGGAATGGAGCAGGCAGAGGGCGACGTTATGACCAATCCCCCGCGTGACAGCAAGGAAGGCATTTTCGCAGGTGGCTTGGGTATCGACGTTATCTGGCAGGGCGCTTGTATTTCGGCACTCACGCTTATTTCCTTCTTTATCGGCAACGCCTTCGAAGCGGGATTCGGCACAACCATGGCGTTCGTAACCATGTCGATGGCGGAAATCGTTCATTCCTTCAACCTCCGCTCGCGCGATAAGAGCGTGTTTGAATTAAAAACACACAACAAGGTGCTTTGGCTCACAATGGCGGCTTCGTTCGTGCTTACCGCGCTGGTTGTATTCGTTCCCTTCCTGCAGAGTGCATTCTCGTTTATGCCTATCACGGTTTGGGAATATATCCTCGCACTCGTTATCGGTGCAATGATACTGCCGATTTCCGAGCTTGTGAAATATTTCAAGAAAATGAAAAACGCTTAAACAACGCAAAATACTCCGTACCAAGCGCGGTACGGAGTATTTTTTTATATTCTTTTTATTCAACCGTGATATTTACGGCACACTCCTCGGATTCGCCGAGAAGCTCGTTATAGGTATAGATAAAGCTGTCTGTGCCGGTATATCCCTTTTCGGGGAAATAGCGGAAGCTGCCGTCGTCGGAAAGGGTTATATAGCCGTGCTCGGGAGCTTTTACGAGATTGAAATAGCAAATTCCCTTTTCCTCGTTAAGCGTGCCTTCGATAACGGTATCCTTACTTCCCTTCACCGCGTAATCGTCGCGTTTATCGGGAGTAATATCAAGCTCGCCCTTTGCGAAGCGGTAGGTTGCATCGTATTGCATACGGCAGAGAGCCGAATCGCTGTATGCCATTTTCGAAATATTCGCCACGTCGTCGTAATATACGTGTATCGCATCGATATAACCGCTTATCGCGCCGTAATAGAGATAAAGCATATAGCTTCTTGCAAACGATTGGTCGCCAAGACACTGATAGCTGTGCTCGATTTCTACGGTCATTTTGCGAACCTTTGTCATTTCCACCGTGGAATCGAATCTCCAAAGGGGTGCATCGGTGCTGAAAACAACGTTCGGCTGCATCGAAATCATATCGAAGTTCATTTCATAGCCGGTAAAGAATCGGTTTGCCTTATAATAGGGCACCCACAAGAAATTGGAGCCCGCCGCGTGCACTCTTTCGCCGCATTCGGCAATAACGTGCGAGTCGTCCTTTTCCCAGATAACCGATTCGTTCAGCCAATAGAAGCCGTTGTATTCGATATTTTGGTAATTTCTCTTTTCGAATTCATCGAGCGTAAGATTAATATACCAATCGAATATCTTTGCTCTGCCCTCTGACGTGGTTGCGTCCTCGGAAATACCGTCGCCGTCTACGTCACCGAAGTCGCTTACCGTATCGTGCAGTGTGAGGAAGGTGGAGTATACCTGAACCTTATAGTCGGTAAGTCCGAGCGCTTGCTTTACCTCACCTACTACGCGGTCGAGCACGTCGAAGCCTGCCGCGCCGTTAAAGTCCTGATCATGAACGTATTCCCAGTCCTGCTTATAGTTGGGAAGATGTCCGAGCGTACCCGAGGGGAGATTGTGATGTGAGCAATAGATGAATCCGTCCATAAAGGTATCCTTGATATTGCCGTCTTCATCGAGATAAGCAACCATAGGAAGAAGATCCTCTTCTTTGTTTCTGTCTGCATAAAGAAGTGTGATTTCGCTTGCCTTTATGGGAGTATTTTCGGTTGTTGCGAACTGTGCGTCTTCTGCATTCGTATAGTAAGGAACCGATTTGAGTCCGCTGTCTGCAAGTCGTACCGCAGAGGCTTTAACCTCTTTTGTGCCGAACGCTTCGAGCTCGTCGATAAAGAGGAAGCCTGCTTCGACACGGAAGCGAACGAACCTTGCAACGTAAGGCTTATCGAAGGTAAAGGGTATCTGAACGGAGGTAGCGGATTCATGCAACGGAATATCGGCAGGGCGTGCCCATTCGGAAACCTCGTACCAATTATTGCCGTCTTCGGAAAGGAATACCGAAATGAATTTCGGTCGGCTTATACCCCAAGCGGTTTGCTCGAGCACCGATAGATTAACGCCGTTTACGGTAGAAAGCTTACCGATGTCGTAGAAGAATTCAAGTCCGTCACCCCCGCGTGAGAAGAACCACATATCGCCGTAGCAGTAAAGCTCGCTTTCGGTGACCGCCTTTTTGCCGTCGGTAAGACAAGGGTTATCTGCCTTCGATTCGTCGCCGTGGGTATCGATATCCGCATAGAAGAGCGCCGCAACCTGCTGATTCAAGCCGAGAAGGAGGTTTTGTTCCTTTTTGTAGTCCGCTTCGCTCGAATCCCAATAGAGTTCCTCGGTTACCTTCGGGAAGGTTACGGGGTCGAACAGAACCTGAGATTGTTCATCGTTAAAGCCGCCTATAACCTGAATCTCTTCAACCCAATAGCTTCCCGCTTCCTTCGGGAATACAAAGCGGATGTTTTTCGTTTTGATATATTCGAGAAGCAACAGCGTATAGGTTACGCTCTTACCGCTCTTGGGTGCATACATTCTGCCGAGAAAAACGTAATTTCCGTCCTTTTCGGCATAAGCGTCGATATACGCGGGGAGATCAACGTTCACACCGCCGCCGCAGGAGAAGACCTTAAGCGCGCAAATATTATCGTAATCCTTTTCGAGTGCAACCGTGATTTCGGGTGCCTTTTCACCGTCCGCAACGATACCGAGCCATGAAGGATCGCTGAAATATCTGCCGGTACGCTCGCCGTCGGTAAGCAGGTTCACATCGGTCTTCGGCGCGCGTTCGTCGAACGCGCAATTTTTCACGGTATATTTACTGCCGACGGTAAGCACCTTTGTATCGACAGGGTCGACAATAACGCCGGTAGAAAGCGATTTCCACGCGCTTCTGTCGATATTTTCCTGCGCGTATGCTTCCGCCGCTTTATCGGCTGCAGGCTTCGGGGGGACGTCGGCGTAAACTTCTATTTCGTCGATAAAATAGAATACGCCCGAGCCTTTATAGAACTGAACTCTGATATAGCGGTAATCCGCCGCTTCATCGAGAGTATATTCTACCTCGCTTACGGTCTGGTCGCCCGTTTCGGTGAATTGGCGCATGCCGAGCGTTGTGAATTTTTTTCCGTCAACAGAAACCGAAAATCTCGCGCTTGCCGCAAGTGCAACACCGTCGGTATGCATTTCGACCGAGCGTGCAACGATTTTCTTAATGCGCTTTGCATCTTCCTCGCCCAAATCTATCTGAATAACGGTGTTTGAGGTATAGCCCACCATTCTGCTGTCGATATAATGTGCGCCCTCGTTCGGAGCCTTTTCTCCGTCTGTAAGCTGCTGATTGTATTTATCGGTATAGGTTTCGTTCGGCTTGGCGCTCGACGTATAGGGCTTGCCGTAGCTTACAAGCGTTTCGTACGGGCCGCTCTGTTCTTCCTGCTTGCTTTCATTCTGCGAGGACTGTTCGGATATTGTTTCCGAGCAGGCCGTAAGAATCATCATTCCCGCAAGAAGCAATAACAACCATTTTTTCATATTCGTTTCCTTTCGCTTGAAATTATGCCATATTATACCACATCATCGAAGGTTTTTCAAGTAATGCGGGTAAATATTAAAATTTTACTTGCAATTAGTTAATTAGTATGTTAAAATAACTTAAATTTCGATTTCGAGGCTGTTTATGACTTTTGAAGAAAGAAAAGCGCAGGTCAGGTCGTATTTGGGCGAAACCGTTTATATTCGGATCGACAGACCGATCGGATATATTCACCGCAAGGAAAAATACAACCTTCTCTACCCTATCAATTACGGCTATATTCCCGATGTTTTCGGTGGCGACGGAGAAGAGCTGGACGTTTACGTGCTCGGTATCGACAAGCCGATTGAAGACTGTACCGTGAGGATTATCGGTATCGTCCACCGCGAAAACGACGTTGAGGACAAGCTTATCGGCGCGCCCGAGGGAATGGATTTTTCCGCAGAGGAAATGGCGCGCGCGACAGAATTTCAGGAAAAATATTACAACACCTTTATCGAAACAAAAAATTAAAACTTTCATATCCTATGGTAACAATAATCGGAATTGATTGCAAAACGTCGCTATAAGGCACGGTTATTGTTCAGACAAATCACGGAGATTCAAAAAGAGGTTAACGAAAATGAAAAAAACTTTGATTTTTAACGGCTCGCCCCGTTTGCGCGGTGACTCTGCAAGCATTATCAGCACTATCGTGCCCAAGCTTGAAGGTGAATACAAAATCGTAAACACCGCAAACTGCAAGATCGCTCCCTGTATCGACTGCCGTTACTGCTGGGAAAACGAAGGCTGTGCTTTCATAGACGGCATGCAGAGCGTTTATAATTATATTCAGGAATGCGACAACATTCTTATTGCATCGCCTGTTTATTTTTCGGAGCTCACCTGCCAGATGCTTTCTGTCGGCAGCCGTTTGCAGACCTACTTCTGTGCAAGATACTTCAGAAATGAATTCCCGATCGAAAAAACCAAAAAGGGCGCTGTCGTGCTTGTAAGCGGCGGCGATGCCGACAACCAGCGCGCATATTCTACCGCGTGCGGATTGCTCAACACCATGAACTGCGAAGATATTCTTCCGCTTATCGAATTCAACAACACCAACAGCATCCGTGCGACAGAGCGTGTAAATTTCGAAAGCTCGCTTGATTCTATCGTAGAGTACTTCAACAAGGATTAACAAACGCAAATAAAAAATCGGAGAGCATAATCGATATGCTTCTCCGATTTTTGTTTTTTAAAATTCGTTTGCTATCCCTACCGTTGCGAGATAAGCGTTTTTGTACGAGGGGTCGTCGGTAACCTCGTTGATTACCGTTATTTGCTTTGGAATATCGACCTTCGGATTTGCTCCGTTAAGCTCGATTTTCATAAGCGCCTTATCCTTCCAGAAGGGATAAACGTCGATTTCGAAATATTGGTTGCCGTACATAAGACAGTAACGGTTTTTGCGTATCTGTCGCTTATTTGTATCCGCTTCCATTAAAAGCTCCAGATATTCGTCCTTGGAAATACGCGTTTCGATTTCTGTTTTTTGTGCGGCTTTGCTTTTTACGTTCTTGAAATATACGTAATTACCCTTGTTTCCGCGCTGGCGAAGTCTTGTTTCGGTGTTGCCGTCGGATTTAAGGTAGGTTTGTATTATTTCAACGCGTTCGCAGTTCGGTATCGATTCGAGCCAAGCGGTATCGGGATATTCGATAAGATAGCGGCGTTCGACGGTTTCGGCTTCGGGCGCACCCAAAAACACCGAAATTTCTTCGACAAGGCGGTTCATTTTCTGTTCGAAATCCTCGCAGTTATCGATAACGCGGAAATGAGGATGCCCCGTCCACGCGGCGATAAGCCTATCGTCGAGCGCGGTCGCTTCTTCAACCGTTTCGGTACGCGCGGCGTTGTTTTCGGTGGTGTAGTGCTTGCCGCCGCCCTTTGCGGCGGTTACAAGGTGGAAAACCGCATCGTAAAGATCACGAAGCTCAACTTCGTTTTTGCCGAGCTCGTTTACCATCCAATTAAAATCGTCAAGCGACATATATGCCTTGTTGTCGAGTGCGCCTCTGTCGCACACGATAAGTACCTTTTCGGCAGGCATCGTGCGCGCCGCTTCTTCGAAAATGCTTTCCTTTTTGAGCTGAAGCTCAAGCTGGCATTTCTGGTATTCGGCAACCGTGCCGCAGGTCCAGGGCGCAACCCCGCCCGTAATAAGCTCGGTTGCGGTTTCGGGCACGAAAAGCACGGTATATCCGAGCTTGGTGAATTCTCGCTTTATGCGGCTCGTTGCAGACGATTTGCCCGCACAGGGTCCGCCGGTTATGACGATTTTTGAAATTTGCATATTTACTGCCTCGTTATTTTAATTAGCAAAGCTCTTCCATTTCGGTTATAAGATCGCCGAAGAGCTTAAGCGCCGCATTTACGGGGTCGGGAGTCGACATATCTACGCCCGCGATTTTAAGAAGCGAGATAGGATCGGTGCTGCAACCGCCCGAAAGGAACTTTTTGTAGTCGTCTACGGCAGGCTTGCCCTCTTCGAGTATGCGCGATGCGATTGCACAAGCCGCAGAGAAGCCGGTCGCATACTGGAACACGTAGTAGTTATAGAAGAAGTGAGGAATTCTTGCCCATTCAAGCGCGATACCGTCGTCGGAAATCATATCGGGACCGAAGTAGAGCTTATTGAGCTCGTGATATTTTGCGGAAAGCGCGTCTGCGGTAAGAGTCTGTCCGCCTTCGCTCATCTGTCCCATCAAAAGCTCGAATTCGGCAAACATTGTCTGACGGTAAACCGTGCCCTTGAACTGATCGAGGAAATGGTTGATAAGGTATGCGCGTTCCTTTTTATCGGTTGTTTTTGCGAGAAGGTGGCGCATAAGAAGGATTTCGTTGCAGGTAGAAGCAACCTCTGCTACGAAGATAACGTAATCGCTCGTGCAGACGGGCTGATACTTGGTGGAATGGTAGCTGTGAAGCGCGTGTCCCATTTCGTGCGCGAGAGTGAACATACTGTCGAGATTATCGTGGTGGTTAAGAAGCACGTAGGGGTGGGGACGGCTGTTACCCGAGGAGTACGCGCCGCCGCGCTTGCCTTCGTTTTCATAAACGTCGATCCAGCGGTTATTGAAGCCTTCTTTAAGAAGCTCGATATAGTCCTCGCCGAGAACCTGCAATGCTTCGAGAATGGTTTCCTTTGCTTCGGAATAGGAAATTTCGGAAGCGGCATCGGCAACGATCGGGGTGTAAACGTCGTACATGTGAAGCTCGTCTACGCCCAAAAGCTTTTTGCGGAGCGCAACGTAGCGGTACATTTTATCCATATTGTCGTGAACCGCTTTTATAAGGTTGTGGTAAACCTCAACCGGAACTTCGGTACGGTCGAGCGATGCTTCAAGAGTAGAACCGTATTTACGCGCGGTCGAGAAGAAGCGGAGCTGCTTGAACTGTGCATCGAGAGTAGCGGCGATAGTGTTTTTGAATTCGCCGAGTCTGTTATAATATGCTTCGAAGGTATTCTTACGAAGAACGGGGTCTGCGCTTTCGAGAAGCGGAACAAAGGTACCGCCGGTAAGCTGATGCTCGTTGCCTTCGCCGTCAACAACAGACGGGAAGCGCATATCTGCATTGCGGAGGATAGAGCCGATATTATCGGGTGCGTCTGCTATTTCACCTGCGTTTGCAAGAATCATTTCGCATTCGGGCGAGAGCACGTGTGCGGCTCTGCGGCGAATACGGTAAATAGGACGGCGGTAGGTTTCGAGCTCGGGCTCTTCTTCGAAGAATTTTTCGAGCGTTTCTTCGGGGATTGCCATAATTTCGGGAGTAGCGAAGGAAGCCGCACCCGCGATAGCAACGTAGGTGCTCATTGCCTTACCGCGAAGGTCTTGGTAATAGCCGTTTGCGGTATCCTCGTCGCCCTTGCAGTTCGCATAGCCGTAAAGCGGAGCAAGACGAAGCTCGATTTCGTCCTCTAATTTAAAATAATCAAGCAAAATCTTTGCGCTTTCGCCCAATTTGCCCTGAAATTCCACTATTTTTGCGGGGAGTGCCTTTAATGCCTCGTATTCGGCAAGCCAAGCGTCGTCGCTTTCAAACATATCCGCGAGATTCCAGGTGTTTTCAACAGGAACTTCGCTTCTTTTAAGAATCTTATTTGCCATTTTTATTTACTCCTTTTGTTTTATCGTAGCTTTGCTACAAATTGTAGCACAATTTTCTCTGTTTGTAAAGTAGTTACATATCGTCGGTTAATCCGAGATATTGACGGAACGCGAGATAATCCTCGCGCATTTTATCGTCAAGCTCTGATACGTCTGCCTTTTCTACATAATAGGGCGAGGGGTGATCGTGTGCGTGAAAATGCTTATCGAACGCGCGATAACGAACCGCCGGAGAATCAAGCTTCACACATTTAACACGGTCGAAGTCTTCTTCCGGTGCGATAAGAACTATTGCGTATTTTGTGTTTCCGTATCTATCGGGATATTTAATAACGTCGCCCAAAGCTATGTATTTAGGAAATTCCTCCTCTTCATTCCAATGCCAGCGGTATTTTCTCACGTCCTTATTTTTGTAGATATAGTGTTCATACTCGATTGTTTCGCACCAAATATCCCTGATTTTTCCATCGATGACGGTGCATAAATCAGCATCTTCTAAATAATTAGGAGTAATATCGTCAATTCCGCGCAGTTTTTTCTTTGCGATATGATATATTTTTACAGGAACTGCATGTTCGATAGTATGATAATGTTTAGTAAACTCAACAGCCGTTTCAAAATCCTTGAAAATATAGCGTTCGTAATCTCTTACCGACACCTCGAACACTATGTTTTTTGTATTGTTTACAAACTCCTCGAGCAACGCGCGTTCGTATTTTATGCATACTTCGACATATTCTGCCATTTCGCCGCACAAATTGTCGCGCAAAAACTCATAATACTCTATGCGTTTTTCAATATTCGGCGCGCAGGCGTCGATTATTCGGAAAAGCGCAATCTCGGGAAATTCGAAATGGGTTTCCTTTATCGCCGTTTTTAGACTTTCAGACGGAATAAGGTTAACTATTTTATCGTGTATTTCTTTGTTCATTTACTCTCCTCTTAAACGCTTCGCGGCCTCCTCGCGCTGCTTGCTTATTTCTGCCCACGAGGGAAGCTTGGCGGAGCGCTCGACAAGGTCGGCGAGATATGTGGGAATATCTATTCCCTGAGGACAGATATTTACGCAGCTTTGACAGCCGATACAAGATTTGGGCTGACGCGATTCCTCTATCGCGTCGATACGCATTGTGATATTCGTTGTGGGCGCGATACGCATTTCGTTATAAAATTCAAGCATTTTGGGGATATTTATTCCCTGCGGACAGCCCGAAACGCAATAGCCGCAGGCAGTACAGGGGACCGAATTCTTCATTCCCTCGGCTATTTCGAAAATAACCTTTTTCTCTTCCGCATTAAGCGGCTTTTCTTCGGAAAAGGTTTTGATATTATCGCAAAGCTGTGACATATTCGACATACCGCTCAATATCATTTTAACGCCCTGAATATCCTGCAGGAAGCGGAACGCGAACGCGGCAACCGATTCCTCTGCGCGCAGAGCCTTGAGCCTTGCGGTATCTAATTCGTTAAGGTTAGCAAGCTTGCCGCCGCGCACGGGCTCCATTACCCAAACGGGAATATTGTAGCTTGCAAGAAGCTCGCATTTTTCCTTTGCGTTTTGCAAAGTCCAATCGAGGTAGTTAAGCTGTATCTGGCAAAATTCCATATCGCTCGCATATTCATCGAGAAAGCTCTTCATCGTTTCGATACTGCCGTGGGTAGAAAAGCCCAAGTGCTTTATTCTGCCGTTTTTCTTCTGCTCGCGGAAATATTCGATTATTCCCCAGCGTTCATCGCGGTAGGTGTTTATCGAATTTTCATAAACGTTATGAAGCAGATAAAAATCGAAATAATCGACCTTGCATTTTCTTAGCTGATCCTCAAACACAAGCTTCGGATCGTACGACGAGGAAATCTGATGTCCGGGGAATTTGTCCGCAAGATAATAGCTTTCACGCGGGTAGTGCGAAAGAAGCTCGCCGATTACAAGCTCGCTTTCGCCGTTATGGTAGGGGTATGCCGTATCGAAATAATTCACGTCGTTTTCGATAGCGAAAGCAACCATTTCGCGCGTTGCGTTTTCGTCAATTTTGCCGTTTTCAAGCGTGGGCAGGCGCATACATCCCATTCCGAGCAGAGAAAGACTTTTGTTTTGAAATTCGGAATATATCATTTTATTTACTCCTTTACGGTAACGAGCTCGGAAATATCCTTGCGTTTTTTGGTTCGAAGCTTATCGTCTGCTTTGGCATAGCCGAGCGTTACGACAAGCCGCACGGGGTGCTCGAGATTGCAAATTCCGCGCAGTTCTTTATCGTCAAGCCAGCCGAGAATACAGGTAGAAAGCCCCTGTGCAGTCGCTTCCGCTGTCAAATAAGCGGTGGTAATACCGATATCGATAGAGCGGTAATCGTTTCCCTTCAGCTTTGCGCCTATTCCTGCGGTTTTATTATAGGGCTTTTCGGAAATCACTATAAGAACGGGTGCATCGGTTGCGAACTTGTTCATTCCCATACCCATACAAGCCCTTGCGACAGCTTTTGCCGTTTCGTTTTTGCAAACGGTGAAATGATAAGGCTGACCGTTGCAGGCAGAGGGCGCAAGGCGGGCGGATTCGAGTATTGCGTTTAATTTTTCCTGTTCTACTTCCCTGCCCGAATCGTAAGCGCGGCAGGATTGACGGGTTTCGGCTATTTCACGGAAGTTCATTTATTTATCTCCTTTATGTATTCTTCGGCTACCTTCAGCGCGAGCTTTTGGGAGCCTAGCGATGTGGATTCATCAAAGGGCTGATTCATTACTTCGTTGTTCGAAATAACGCGCAGGGTGACCGCAGGGGTATTTAAGCTGTTGGCGGCGAAATAAACGCCCGTGCATTCCATAGCCTCGCAGGTAATTCCTTGCTCGCGGTTATAGCGCGTTATAAGCTCGGGGGATTTTGTCCAAACGTCGCCGCTTCCGACGGTATCGAAATACACGTTATCCGATTTAAGAACGTCAAGCCCTTTGAGCCATTCGAGAAAAGACTCTTTGCATCGGTAGGACATTATTTCGTTATCTACCGTTCTGTATTCTTCGCGCTTCCATGGGTTGAGCGGTTCGGTTTCCTTATCGGGTTCGGTGGCGAACTGCGAAATATAGCATATCCGTTCGCCGACAACTATATCGCCGACGTTCATATTCATAGCGAACGCGCCCGCAGTGCCCTGATTGATTATAAACACGGGTGAATATTTTTTTATCGCAAGCACGGTTGCTATCGCGGCAGATACCTCGCCCATTTTCGTTTTGCTGATTATCACGGGGTAGCCGTTATAAAGGCATTCATAAAAAATATAACCCGCTTCCTCGGCAGTATTCTTTATTTCGAGCGTGTTCAAAAGATAATCAAGCTCACTTTGGAGCGCGCCTTGAATTAATATAGGAGCCAACATATTCCGCACCTCATAAACTTAATGTATATATTATAACATAACTATTACGTTTTGGCAACATTATAGCACTTTCAAAGGCGTGATTTTTTCGCAGAAAAGCCCGCGCAAGAAAAAAGTAAAAAAATTTCAAAAAAGGGATTGACATTCTCGTTTTGCTGTGTTATACTACACCTCGCTGGCGTGAGCGAGATGCTGGTGTAGCTCAATGGCAGAGCAACTGATTTGTAATCAGTAGGTTGGGGGTTCGACTCCCTTCACCAGCTCCAAAAACACCTACTGCACACAATGAAATATCTACATGGGGGAATTCCCGAGCGGCCAAAGGGGGCAGACTGTAAATCTGTTGTCACTGACTTCGGTGGTTCGAATCCACCTTCCCCCACCAGAAAACGACAAGTTTCGACAGAAACTTGTCGTTTTCAGTTATATTCGCCTTTTTACCCCGCGAAAAGTGCTTTCGCGGGGACCCCAACAGGCGAGTTATATTGGCTGCGCCAGTTATATTTGCTTCGCAAGTGATATTGCCTTCGGCAGTTAATGGCGAATATAATATCACTGCGGAACGTAGTGGAGCAATATCACTACGAGCAAAGCGAGTAATATCACTCCGACGAAGTCGGAATATCACTAAAAAACGAACGGTTATTCAAGAGTTCAAGTTCATACGTAAAAACAGTATAAATATCCTTATTCTACCTCTAACACAAAAAAAGACAAGCTTCCGAGAGACTTGTCTTTTTCTTTTAAAATTCAAAAACACTTATTCACATCAAACAAAACGACCGATTTCGGAAAAGCGCTGTATCCATCCGTCCTCATCGTCGAAGGTTATTTCGCTTCCGGTATCCTCGCTGATTTCGACAACGTCATATTCAACGCCTTCTTTTTTTATCAACATTTTGAACTTTTCGGGATTTTCCTCAAATAAATGCATAAAGCGGTATATAACGTCGGTTATCGTTTCGGAAACCAGATCGCAAACCGCTTCTTTTTGCTCTTCGGACAAATCGGACAGCGCTTTATAATATTCGAGGCTGACGGGATTCACGGTTTTATATTGCGCTATGTTCATTGCGTAATTTAACGCTCCGTCTCTTACCTCCTTAACGAGCGGCTCGCCCAAAATATCCAGAATTTTTAACCTTTCGCTGTAATCAAGCGTTGCTGCGTTCTTTGCGGATTGATTTTTCTTGAACAAGGAATTCAATTTCATATCATTTCTCCAAACCTTTAAGCCTGAACGGTTATTTGTTGCGCGGAGCATCTTACCGCTTACGGATATATCGCAAGCTTTATCGGTACCCTGCCCTGCGTTTTTTATATTATACCACGATTTTTTAATTTTTTCAATACGAACAGACTATAAACGTCGATACATCGCAGGGTTGTTATAAGCACCAAGCCTATCGAACCTGCGGTTGACTTTACCGCACGAATATTGTATAATGCAAACAATGAACATATCGGAGGTATTATTATGAAATCCTGTCCCAACTGCAATTCCGTTTACGAAGATTCGAGCACGTTTTGCACAACCTGCGGCGCACAGCTTGAAGCCGTAAAGCAGGAATCCGCACCCGCTCCCCGCACCGAAAAAACAGGTTCTTTGGTTTTGACCTTTATTTCGAACATTTTATCTTTGTTCTCGCGCTTTTTCGGACTTGTAGCAATCGCTTTGCCCTATATTAAGGTAAACGTAAACGTAACTTCGGTTAAGCTTTACGCATACGCTTATTTGTACCCGGAAGAAGGCTGTGCGGTATTCGCGTTGCATTTCGCATTGGGCGCACTCGTTCTTGCGATTATCGGTGCAATAATGTGCTTCACCCAAAAGCTCGGTGCCGCAAAGAACTTTTCGAGAATCACAAAGCTCATTGCAAACGTATTCTTGCTCGTTTTCTCGATCATTCTTGTAAGCAATATCTAACAATCAATCGGAGCCGACAGAAGCAGTCGGCTCTTTTTTTGTTGACAAAAATACTCAAATATGATAAAATTATCGGGATAAACTTCCACGTTTGTTTTCGGAGGGAATTATGGCAATCGCATACAACGGAACAGAGCCTTATATATTTATAAGCTATTCACACAAGGATATGAAGCCCGTGGTCGAAGCTGTCGATACGCTTATCGACAACGGATTCCGCGTGTGGTACGACAACGGAATAGAAGCAGGCACCGAATGGCCCGAATATATCGCAGAACGCCTGATGAGCAGTCAGGTTGTAATCGCCTTTATGTCGCGCAATTCGCAGGATTCGCACAACTGCCGCAGAGAAATACATTTTGCTATCGAGCTCAAAAAAGAGCTTTTGGTTGTTTATCTCGAAGATTTCGAGCTCTCCCCCGGTATGCGCCTGCAGTTAAGCGCGTTGCAGGCAATGTTTAAATACAAATACGCCAGCGAAGCCGACTATCTTTCGCACCTTTGCAATGCGGCTATAATCCGTCAATGCAAGGCGCCTATCGAGGTTCCCGAGCCTATGGTTATCGAAAAGCCCGAAGATATCGAAAGCTTTATCAGCGACGAGCCTATCGCCACCGAGGAAAATCCTGCGGACGAAGGCTCATTCGATGATCTGATCTCACAAGCGTTTAAAAGCACGGGCGTTAACGATACAATCGATACTTCTGTCGATAACGAAATGCGCGCCATAGACGCGGCGCTGATTGCCTGCAACTCCGACAGCTCGAAAAAATCGTTTTATTTCAAGCGTCCCGATAAGGTTACTCAAAAGCAGCTCGATAATTCGGTTTCCGCCATCGCCAAGGGCAAGATAAAGAAAAGCGATATTATCGCTTTGATGGACGATACCGTGCGCGGCAACGGCAAATCGGGCTATATCGTTACTCGCGATCATTTTTATTCGGGAGGAACGGGAATACTTTCGACAAATTTCAATTTGACGCTCATAGGGCTCAAAAGCGTTGAGCTTCGCAGCAACGACCATTTGATTTTAACCTATAACAGCGGCGAAAAGCTTAATTATTTCTTCAGCATCTACGCCCCCTATTTCGAGGTATTCTTCAAAACCTATATTCAAGAGAGCAATAAATAATTAACGGCGTTGGCGCAAAAGCGTCAACGCTTTTTTATTGCAAAAGCGAGCTCTGCGTGATATAATAGCAATCGAAGTTATCGGTGTTTTATCCCCCCTGTGATTTCCTAAACACACCCGAAGCCGTAAAAACAATAATCAGTGGGAAGTTTTAGTATATGAAAAAATTATTATCTGCATTTATGCTTATTTTTCTTCTGCTTTCCGCCTGCGCCACCGCAGAACCGCAGGAAAGTATCGAAAGTATTTTCGAAGATCATTCCGAAACCGAAGAAGGCGATGAATCTGTAATATCGACAGCAGAAAGCCGCGAAGAAATTTCCGAAACAAGCGAAAATCCGAACGAGCCGCACACACAAGGCTACGAGCTTATGCTTACGATGACGCTCGAAGAAAAGGTCGGACAGCTCTTCTTGGCGGCATTTCCCGATGTCGGCGCCGAAGAATATATCGAAGAATACAAGCTCGGCGGTTTTATTATGTTCGCGCGCGAATTCCGCAACAGCACGCCCGAAACCGTGCGCGCAACCGTCGATTCTCTGCAGAGCAAGGCGGATATTCCCTTATTGTTTGCGGTTGATGAGGAAGGCGGCGACGTTTGCCGCATAAGCGCGTTTCTGCAATACCGCGAAAGACGGTTTTATTCCCCGCGTTATCTGTATTCACACGGCGGGATAGATGCCATTTGCGAAAGCGAAGAGGAAAAGTGTGCGCTTTTAAGCTCGCTCGGCATTAACGTAAATATGGCACCCGTTTGCGATATAACCACCGAAAAGGGTGCGTTTATGTATAACCGCTCGCTCGGGCAGGATGCCGAAACGACGTCCGATTTCGTTCGCGCCGTTATCGGTGTGACCGACAAACACGGTATCGGAAACGTTTTGAAGCACTTCCCCGGATACGGCAACAATGCAGATACCCACACGGGCATCGCGGTTGACAAGCGCAGTCTTTCAGAGCTTGAATCGGCGGATATAATTCCGTTCAAGGCGGGTATCGAAGCGGGTTGCGGTGCGATACTTGTGAGCCACACGGTAATCGAATGTATCGACAGCGAATTCCCCGCCTCGCTTTCGCCCGAGGTAAACGGCTATATCCGCGAGAACCTCGGATTCGAAGGCGTTCTGGTTACCGACGATCTTTCTATGGGTGCGATAACCCAAAAATACGGCGACGGCGAAGCGGCTGTTCTCGCCGTTCTTGCGGGGAACGACATTATTTGCTGCAGTAAATACAAAACAGCCTATACCGCGGTGCTTGAAGCCGTGCGCGACGGCAGAATAAGCGAGGAGCAGATAAACAAAGCCTGCGCGCGAGTGCTTGATTGGAAATATAAAATAGGAATTTTAGAATAAGGTGAGTGTTTTCGCGGGCACGCCCGTATAATATACAGAACGTTTGGGAGGTTTAATATGAAGCGTTTGATTTTCGTATTTGCGTTTGCTATTGTTTTTGTATTTTGCGTCGGCTGTGCCGAAAAAAGCGAGGAAAGCACAGAGTCTTCGTCCGTTAGCTCAATAACCGTTCTGCCCGAAGAAGCACCGACGGATTTTAACATCCGATTCGTTTCGAAATATCAAGCAGAGGAAATATACGATACGTACAGCGGTGTGATTCAAAAGGATCTTGTGCTCGACGGCGTTGCAACGGCGACCTTTTCGCCGAGCGGAGAAGCAATAAACGAAATATATTCGAAGATTATCGAATATAAAATTTTAGAAATTTCGAAAACGATGAGCGACGATTATCTTGTTGGCGAGGACGGACTGCACTATGCGGTCACACCCTGTTGGAGCTACGAAATAAGGATTACCGCAAACGGAAAGGAATATAAAATCAAGGGCGACGACACCGCAAAAGGATATACCAAAACCAACTCGCAGGCAAAGAGCTTTATGGATTTTGTTGACTTTATGAAGCTCACCATGCGAGAAACCGAGGAATACAAAAAGCTTCCCGAGCATAGGGGCGCGTATGATTAAAAAACAAAACGGAACGCGATAAACCGCGTTCTGTTTTTTTGCGAAAAATCATTGAAAATATGAAAGATTTGTTATATAATGACGGTGTATATTTTTCGAAAGGAAAAATGACTTTATGAAAGTAACGCTTAAAGATTTAACAAAAATATTTCCTTCGCGTAACAAAAAGCAAAAGGCAGACGTTATCGCGGTAAATAATTTTAATTTCGAAATTCCCGACGGAGAGCTTATCGGCTTACTCGGTCCCTCGGGCTGCGGTAAATCGACCGCGCTTAATTTGCTTTCGGGTCTTTTGAAGCCGACAAGCGGACGTATATTTTTCAGCGACGACGACGTTACCGATATTCCCGCCGAGCACCGCGGAGTGGGGCTTGTATTCCAGAATTACGCGCTCTACCCTCATCTTACCGTTCGTCAGAACATAACCTTCCCTTTGGAAAACCGCAAGGGCAAGGATAAGCTCACAAAAGAAAAAATGAACGAAATGGCAGAAGAGGTCGCAAGGCTCGTACAGCTCGAAAACCTGCTCGACAGAAAGCCGAGCGAGCTTTCGGGCGGTCAGCAGCAGCGTGTTGCCATTGCGAGAGCGCTGGTTAAGCAGCCGCGCATTTTGTTGCTCGACGAGCCGTTATCCAACCTCGATGCACGCTTAAGACTGCAAACCCGCGAGGAAATACGCCGTATTCAGCGCAGTACGGGCGTTACCACGATTTTCGTCACCCACGACCAAGAGGAAGCGATGTCGATTTCCGATAAAATAGTCGTTATGAAGGAAGGCGTTATCCAGCAGATCGATAAGCCGCAAAACGTTTATGACGACCCCGTGAACCTTTTTGTCGCAAAATTCCTCGGCACGCCGCCTATCAACTGCTTCGACGGCGAAATCAAGGATAATTCGCTTTATATCGGCAACGAAGCGGTGCTTTCGCTTTCGGGCATCGAGGATAAAGCGGTTACGGTCGCAATACGTCCCGAAGGCTTTTCGCTCGATGAGGACGACGAAAAGGTATTTACCTGCAATCTCGAACGCGTTGAGGTAATGGGAAGAGATATAAGCGTTGTCGCGCAACACGAAAGCACGCACAACGATATTATCCGTGCGATAATCGATTCGGACAATCTCGCAAGCATTAACGGCGCAACGGTAAAATTCGGCTTGAAGCGCCACAAGGTTTATATTTTCGAAAAGGAAAGCGGCGAACGCATACGCTTTTGATAGGAGCAGGATATGAAAAACAACAATATTAAGGGTTGGCTTTATCTCCTCCCCGCGATGCTGTTTTTGGGCTTCTTCCTCGTTTATCCGCTTATAGACGTATTCGTTTATTCCCTTGAGGAAGGCTACAACTTCGCGTCGCAAACCTACTTCGGAACCGGCACCTATAATTTTTCTTACGTGCTTCACGACCCCTATTTTCTTCAGGCACTCAAAAACACCTTTATTCTCGTTATGATCACCGTACCGCTTTCGACAGCGCTCGGCTTGGTTATTTCGGTAGGGCTCAGCTCGATTAAAAAGCTCCGCGAGCTTTTCCAGACGATATTCTTCCTTCCCTACGTTACAAACACCCTTGCGGTCGGCTTGGTATTTATGATACTTTTCAAGCAGAGTCCCAATTCGGAAGGGTTTATAAACGTCCTGCTCGGCTTTTTCGGTGTTGCCCCTATCGATTTTATCAACGGACCTTATTGGGCGAAAATGCTCGTTTTGTGTCTTTATACGATATGGGTCGTACTGCCCTTTAAGATTCTTATTCTCACAAGCTCGCTTGCGAGTGTCGATCAAACATATTACAACGCCGCAAAGGTAGACGGAGCTTCGCGCTGGCGCGTGTTCAGAAGGATCACGCTTCCGATGATCTCCCCCACCCTGTTTTATCTTATCATTACCGGCTTTATCGGAGCATTTAAAGCATATTCCGATGCAGTCGCTTTGTTCGGAACAGACCTCAACGCAAACGAAATGAACACCATAGTCGGATACGTTTACGATATGCTTTACGGCAATTCGGGCGGTTATCCCTCCTATGCTTCGGCGGCGGCGGTGATACTGTTTGCGATAGTGCTTACCATTACGGTTATCAACCTTTTGGTGAGCAAAAAGCACGTTCATTATTAACGGAGGGCGCTAATGGATTACAGCAAAATAGAAAAAAACGCCCGCAGGCGCGAGCTTACCGTTAAATGCGTGATTTATGCTATGCTCGCAATATGGGCATTAATAGTTTTGTTCCCGTTTTATTGGATGGTGCTCACGTCCGTAAAGAGCAACGGCGAATACAATTCCGAGCTTGTTCCGAAGCTATTTACCCTCTCGCCCACGCTTCAGAATTACAGCGAAGCATTCACCTCGGTTCCGCTCGGCGGATATTTCGCAAACACGCTTATCTTTACGCTCGTCACCACTGCGGTAATGCTTATCGTTACAATTCTTGCGGCGTTTGCATTTGCAAGACTTGATTTCAAGGGCAAAAATATCGCGTTTACGCTTTTTCTGGCGCTTATGATGATTCCGACGGAGCTTGTCGTTATCACCAACTACGTAACCATTACCGATTGGGATATGCGTAATACCTTTGCGGGACTTATTCTCCCCTCGGTTACCTCGGTATTCTATATTTACCTGCTCAAAGAAAACTTTGCGCAAATCCCCGACGAGCTTTATTATGCCGCGAAGGTAGACGGCACGGGCGATTTCAAATATCTTTGCAAGGTTATGGTGCCGATATGCCGTCCCACAGTCGTAACCGTCACGATATTGAAGGTTATCGAATGCTGGAACTCTTACGTTTGGCCGAGATTGGTTACCGACGAAAGAGCCTATTTCCTTGTTTCGAACGGTATTCAGGAAATACGCGAAAGCGGATTCGGGCGTGAAAACATACCCGCAATGATGGCGGCGGTAGTCGTTATATCGCTTCCGCTTATCGTTTTGTTCCTTGTTTTCCGCAGAAAGATAATGGAAGGTGTTTCGAGAGGAGGTATGAAGGGATGAAAAAATTTCTTGTTTACCTGCTTCTTGTCACGCTTGCACTTTCGCTCGTTTCCTGTCACGGAAGCCAAGAAAAAAAGGTTTTTGAAATCCCCGCCGAATTCGATACCACAAGAAATTACGAAATTTCTTTTTGGGCGAAGAACGATACAAACCTTACCCAAGTCGGCATTTACAAGCAGGCTATCGCAGACTTTCAGGAGCTTTACCCCAACATTACCGTAAAGCTCAAGCTTTATACCGATTACGGCAGAATTTACAACGACGTTATCACCAACATCTCGACAGACACCACCCCCAACGTATGTATTACCTACCCCGACCATATTGCGACCTATCTTACCGGCGAGGACACCGTTGTTCCGCTTGACGATTTGTTCGAAAACGAAAAATACGGGCTCGGCGGAAGCGAGGTAAGGTTCGATTCGCCCACGCAGGATGAAATCATCCCGCAGTTTTTGAGCGAATGCGAATTCAAGGGAAGCTACTACGCAGTCCCCTATATGCGCTCGACCGAAGCGTGCTACGTCAACAAAACCTACGTCGAAAAGCTCGGCTATACCCTTCCCGAAACGCTTACATGGGATTTCGTATGGGAAGTTAGCGAAGCGGCTATGAAGAAGGACGAAAACGGAATTTTCGAGCTGAATAATCAGAAGGTGCTTATACCGTTTATGTATAAGT
This sequence comes from Eubacteriales bacterium, assembly GCA_045636285.1. GTDB lineage: Bacteria > Bacillota > Clostridia > Oscillospirales > CAG-382 > Coliplasma. The sequence continues at coordinate 1,533 of JAZTXJ010000124.1, read as the reverse complement.
CCACCGACAATATGATGATTCAGATGTTAAAGCAGAAGGAAGCCGAATATTCAAACGTATACGGAGATATTCTTATCTTCAACGACGATACGAAGGATATTCTTTCCGAAATTGCCGTACATTCCGAAAGCCGTGCGTTCAATACCTATAAAATGAACGGTTACCCCGCAAACTATCTCAACGCGGGACAGTGTATTTTCGCAATCGATTCGACAGCGGGCGCGACCTGGATGGGCTGTAACGCTCCGCTTATGGATATTCCCGAAGAAAAGCTTGTCGAATTCGAAACGGTGGTTATGACCATACCTCAGTATAACCCCGAAGAGCCGAAGATGATTTCGCAGGGACCTTCGATGTGTATATTCAACAAGGAAGATCCGCAGGAGGTTCTCGCGTCGTGGCTGTTTATGCAGTATATGCTCACCAACGACGTGCAGATCGCCTATTCGCAAACAGAGGGCTATTGCCCCGTCACCTCCAAGGCGCAGAGCTCCGAAGAGTATAAGGACTATTTATCGCGTTCGGGCGAAAACGACGATTTTTATTACAGTATAAAGCTCGATGCGACCAAGCTTTTACTTGAAAACACCGAAAATACGTTTGTTACCCCCGTCTTCAACGGCTCGGCTTCCCTGCGCGATGCGGCAGGCCACATGATCGAAACGGTAAACAAGGCGGTAAAGAACAACACCGCCGTTACCGATGAATATATAGAAGTCGTTTTCGATGAAACGGTGGCGCTTTACAGGCTTGATCAGATAAGCGCATCCTCGGGCAAGGTAACGCTCGGAGAAATGCCCCTCGGCTCGATCGTGTTGCTCGTATGTCTTGCACTTTGCTGGATCGGTATGGCTATTTATGTAGGAATTAACAAAATCAAAAGCAGGAATTAAAATAAAATCTATGTGTAATACATTGATTTTGAACAAAATTATTGTATAATCAAGATTAGTATACTTATTTACGCTATCAAGAAGGAGTTACAAAATGAAAAAGATCATTGCTATGCTTTTGGTTCTTACCATGATGGTAGCTTTTGCTGCTTGTGCAGGAACCGAAGAAACCTCGAATGCTTCCTCCACCGCAGAATCCTCTGTTGCAGAAAGTTCCACCGTTGAATCCTCTGTTGCAGAATCCTCCGCTGAAGAAGTTAAGGTTATGACCTATGCAGAATACCTCGCAGCAGAAGTAGGCACCAAGGTTACTGTTGAAACCTACGTTCAGGCTAACCAGGCTTGGTGGAACGATTCTATCGTTCTTTACTGCCAGAGCCAGGACGGCGGTCTCTTCATCTACAACCTCGCTTGCTCCGAAGAAAATTCCAAGAAGCTCGTTGCAGGTACCAAGATTCGCGTAACCGGCGACAAGGCTGAATACGACGGCGAAGTTGAAATTATGGACGCAACCTTCGAATTCGTTGAAGGCGGCGACACCTACGTTGCAGAGCCCACCGATCTTACCGCAAAGCTCGGCACCGACGAAATGATCAACTATATGAACCAGTTCGTTAGCTTCAAGGGTCTTACCTTCAAG
>JAZTXJ010000123.1:0-3284 GCA_045636285.1 Eubacteriales bacterium | reverse complement strand
GCAACGTTTACCGAAAGACCCAAATTATCGATCGCGCCGAGCAGGTCGATAAAGGTTTTCGTGTCGCTCACCGCATCGGGCATATATATTTCGCCGATTTGGAAGCTTTCTATCACCCTTTGCATTCCGCCGATATGGTCGGAATGGGGGTGTGTTGCGATAAGATAATCGATTTTTTCATATCCAAGACAGTCGATAAGCGATATTATCCTGCCCGCATATTCACGCTCGCCCGCATCGATAAGCATACATTTCCCGTCGGGAAGCTCAACAAAGGCGGAATCGCCCTGTGCAACGTCGATAAAATGCACCTTTAACTCGCCCTCTGCCTTTTCGGTTACGGCTTGCGAGGATTCGGCAACAGCTTCGCTCGATGCTTCGGGCATTCGCGGCAAATCGGTTCCGCACGCGCCGAGAACGCATAGAGCCGACGCGAGCAGAAATACAAGAAGCTTTTTCATAGTTTATTTAGTGTAAATATCGTAGGTGTTGAAATAATAACGCTTTACGAGAATATAGTCGTATTGATTGATAATACCGTCGCCGTTTACGTCTGCGGCAGTGCTCTGCACGCTGCTAAGCTCGATAGTATCGAAATAATCCCGCATAATAAGAACGTAATCGTACTGGTCGACCTTGGCGTCGCCGTTGATATCGCCCTTGACGATAATCAGATACGAAGCACCGCCGATAGTAGCGATCGTGCCGTTGGGAACGGTATCGCTCTCGCCGAGAGCTTTTTCGTTATAAATCAGCAAAACCTCTTCGGTTTTGAAATTCGCAAGCAAATCCTTTGCCACGGTTTTATCTCTTGCGCCGGTGATGATAAAATCGTTTTCTTCGATATTTGCATTATTCTTTAATTCTATAAACGATTCAAGCTCCCAGGTTTCGAGAAGCCATTCGTTGCGTGCCTTGAGCCAGCCGCGATAGAATTCAACGTTTTCTTCATAGGTTTTATCGGGGTGGCGTTCGAGCTGCATCGAGGCGTGGTGAACAACGTTGGGCGACCAGCCCGCTTCGTTATTGTTGCGGTCGAAGGACGTGCCGTACTTATCGATAAGGGTATCTATCTTGTTGAGCCCGAGAGTGTTATCGGTATAAAGGTTAACGATTGTATCCTGCATTGCGAGGAAGTTTTCGTTCACAAGGCTCTGGAACGCATCGTATTTAACAAGCTCTCTGAACCATTTCATGCTCGTTGCATGGAACTGCTGTTCAAGAGTACCCTTGCCGTAATAATCGACGTTATAGTTGCCGGAGGAAAGGTCGAAATCCCAAACGGGACCGCCGTAGATCTTGCCGTTCTTGATATGGAAGCGAGTCGAGCTCGTTGCAACGTCGATATTTCTGAAAAATTCAAGTGTGAGATAAAATTTAGCCATCGATTCGATATCGAAATATTTCTCTACCTCTGCGATGCTGCCGCTTCTTAATGCGTTTTCTGCTTTCGAAACAAGGTCGGTAACGTATTTCTTCTGGGTTTCGGAAAGGTCTTCAAGCTCGGGCTCGTTGATCGCGAACTTCATACTTTCGTTCCAGGAATAGAAGTAATAGCAATCGGGGTCTTGGGGGTTCCAGTCGAGCTCTAAAAGGTATTCGTTGTTATCAACGTCGATATCAACGCGGGTTTCGCCCACCTCGACAGAGTCGATAATAACGTAGCTGCCGTGAAGCTTATCGTTAACGTATACGTCGACAAATCTGTAATCGGGGGTATAGGGAACGCCAAGCTCGCGCGCGAAATCCATAACAACGGCGTTGCGGATAAGCGTTTTATCGTAGCAGTTCGCAAGCAGGCTCCACTTTTTGTTTTTGCCCATACCCAAAACGTCGGTCTTGCTGTCGAACTTAATGTTATAGGGCTTTTTATATGCCGAAGAGGTCGAATTACCTCTTACGTTAACGGTACAGTTTTCCGCGCTAACGGTTTCGTATATACCGCCCTTTTCGTCTATAATATAAATTTCGCAGTCCACCTTGCTTTTATCGGAAGGAATATCCACACCGTTTTCGGTATAGATAAGCACCTTCGGAATATCAGAGGGTGCTTTAATATCCTCCGCAAGAATGCTCGTGCTTGCGGCGAATATGCTCGTAAGCATCACTGCAAAAAGAAGAAATGCAATCTTTCTTTTCATAAAAACCTCCGTTAGTCGTTTTGTATTCGAAAAATGTTATTAATACTTCCATAATATTCACTCATTAATGCAAGAGAAGTCCCCTGATTCGGTGGGACTTCTTTTGCTGAAAGGAGGTAAAACGAAGAAACACTTCACGAATACTAAATTATTCTTTTAACACAGTTAAATTATAAAATACGCCAATTAAAAAGTCAACACCGCAAAAGAAGCAGCTTATTAATTTTGTAGCCTTGCACAAATCAACACTTCTCTTTTTGTGTATTTGATTTGAGAAACAAAAACACCAAACGTAAAATAGCACGTTTGGCGTTTTTTCATTGTTCTTATTCTCTTATTCAATACCCGCTTTAAGCTTTTCTGCGCGGTCGGCGGAGATAAGAGCATCGATCATATCGTCCATTTTGCCGTTCAAGAAGGCTTCGAGCGAGTGAACGGTATAACCGATTCTGTGGTCGGTTATTCTACCCTGCGGATAGTTATAGGTACGGATTCGTTCCGAACGGTCACCGGTACCGACCTGAGATTTACGTTCAGAAGCGATCTTGTCATTCTGCTCACGAAGCATGACTTCGTACAGACGGGAGCGAAGGATCTTCATAGCCTTTTCGCGGTTCTTATGCTGGCTTCGCTCATCCTGACACTCGACAACGATACCGGTCGGAAGATGGGTGATACGGATCGCAGACTCGGTCTTGTTGACGTGCTGTCCGCCGGCACCGCTCGAACGGTAGGTGTCGACCTGAAGATCGGTCGGGTTGATGTCGACCTCAACATCCTCAACTTCCGGAAGGACCGCGACCGTTACCGTAGAAGTATGGATTCGGCCGGAAGCTTCCGTTTCGGGAACACGCTGAACGCGGTGAACGCCGCTTTCGAATTTCAGGCGGGAGAAAGCACCCTCGCCTTCGATCGAAAAGCTGACCTCTTTGAAGCCGCCAAGTTCGGTTTCGTTGGCATTGAGGATCTCGGTCTTCCAACGCTTGGTCTCGGCGTACATGGTGTACATCCGGTAAAGGGTGTTGGCAAACAGTGCCGCTTCTTCGCCGCCGGCACCGCCGCGGATCTCGACGATGACGTTCTTTTCGTCATTCGGATCCTGCGGAAGAAGAAGGATCTTGATCTCTTCTGCGGTTTCTTCGA
>JAZTXJ010000122.1:0-2494 GCA_045636285.1 Eubacteriales bacterium | reverse complement strand
TTTTTAAATATAAACTCCGCCATCGGCGAACGGCATATATTGCCGTGACAGACAAACATAATTTTAATCATAGCGTTTCCTGAATACAATCAATTTTTCGTTTTTTTCGGGGACATGCGCCTCGAAAAAAACACCTACGATGACCGAAAGTGCGGACAAGACGCAACGCGGCGCGCACGCACTTTGCGCGAGCGGACGGGCATCCAAAATCGCGGGGTCCCTAAAAAGCGATAGCTTTTTGGGGCAAAAGGGGGGTCCCTAAAAAGCGATAGCTTTTTGGGGCAAAAAGGGGGGTCCCTAAAAAGCGATAGCTTTTTGGGGCAAAAGGGGGGTCCTCAAAAAGCGATAGCTTTTTGGGGTAGCTCTTTTTCTTATCCTTTTATATCGACAATCACGTATTCTGCGGGGGAAGCGGTTTTTATCGGGTATTTCCAGCCCGCAACGCCAGATGTGACGATATACTGCGTGTCGCTGTCAATAAAGCCGTGACCGTAAACCTTATCGTTGAACTTGAATATCTCCTGCACCTGCTTGAGCGGCCATATCTGTCCGCCGTGGGTGTGCCCCGAAAGCACCAAATCGGTGCCCGATGCGGCGGTTGCGGCATATTCCTGCGGCTGATGGTCGAGCGTGAGTATGAATTTTTCGTTATCCGTGCCCGTGAGCAGCGCAGAAACGGCACTGCGCGAGCGAACGCTTCGGTCTTCCCTGCCGACAATCACAAAATCTTCGGCAAGCTCATAAATTTCGTCCTGAAGGATCGTTATTCGGTTGTCCTCTATCGCCGCGACAAGCTCCTGTTCGCTGAATTCGCTTTCGAACCCGCGGAAGCCGTACGGTCTGTCGTGGTTGCCGTGAACGTAAAACACGCCGAATTCGCTTTTGATCCTGCCCAGCGCATCGAAAACCTGATACATTTCCTCACGCGTGGTATTGTTATCGACAATATCTCCGCAGAGCACGACTATATCGACGTCCTTTTCGCTTATTTCGGCGCACACCTCAAGCAATTCGGTATAATCTATCGAAACGCCGAAATGAATATCCGAAAGAAGAGCCACGCGGTAGCCCTCGGAGCGAATTTCCTTTTCGGTGTTCACGGTATAGCGGGTTTCGACAACGGTGTGAAGATTGAAATAGCCGAAAACCATAAGCGCCGCGGTGAAAGTGAGCGCCAATGCTCCGCTTCCGTAAAGCTTTTTCCATATTCCGAGCACGCTGTATTTATTTTTTGCAATGCGCTTGATCAAAAGGTTCACAAAATCCGCGATAAGCGCCATAACGACGATATGCAGTATCGCAACGCCCGCAAACGAAAACATATTCGAGGTGAGCGCACCGAGCAACGCGGCGGCAACGCCCGATATTATTCGAACGCCGACCTTTTTCGTGTCCGCGCCAAAGGTGGAAAGCATTCTTTGAATAAAGAAAAACAGATACACCGCCGCCAAAACAGCGGCAACCGTAAATGCGGCAGACATATAAATCGCTCCTTTCGACTTTAATTATAAAGCATAACGAAAATATGTCAATGCAGATATTGTAAAATTTTTGCCGCGCCTGCATTTTTAGAGAATTAAAGAGCTAAAACCTATTGCAATTTCAAATATCGTTTGCTATAATCGTACTTGAAGAAAAATGCGGTTTTACGATAAAAACCGAAAAAGAAAAATTTTCACTGCAGGAGTATTAAAATGAAGGCTATTATTAACGGCAAAATCATTTTGAAGGACCGCATCGTTGAAAACAGCGCTTTGCTTTACAGCGATGTGATCGAAGGCATCGTTCCCGCAGACAAGCTCCCCGAGGGCGCAGAGGTTATCGATGCAAAGGGCGGCTACGTTGCTCCCGGTCTTATCGATCTTCACATTCACGGCTATCTCGGCAAGGACGTCTGCGACGGCGAAGAAGAAAGCATTCGTACCATTTCGAAGGGCTTGCTTGCAAACGGTGTTACCGGCTATCTTCCCACCACTATGACTGTCGATATGGCAGTTATCACCAAAGCTTTGGAGGTTTGCCGCGCACTTAAAGAAGAAAGCAAAACCTGGGAAGGCTCGACAATCTTGGGCGTACACGCAGAAGGTCCGTTTATTTCCGCCGCAAAGAAGGGCGCACAGGACCCGAAATATATTCTCAAGCCCGATGCAAAGTTCGTTAAGGAATATGCAGATATTATCCGTATAATCTCGCTCGCTCCCGAAGAAGACGACAACTTCGAAGCGATCAAGGAAATCCGCCGCGATACCGACGTTATTATGTCGATCGGTCACACCAGCGCGGATTACGATACCGCTATGAAATCTACCGAAGTGGGTATGCGCCACGTAACCCACCTCTTCAACGCGATGACTCCCCTCGCGCACCGCGCTCCCGGCGTTGTTACCGCGGCTATGAATTCCGACGTAAGCTGCGAGCTTATCGTTGACGCGTTCCACGTTGATCCCGCACTTTACGATATGCTCTGGAAGCTCAAGGGCAGAAAGCTCTGCTT
>JAZTXJ010000121.1:0-4355 GCA_045636285.1 Eubacteriales bacterium | reverse complement strand
CACATAGCCTTCTGCTTCTGCATCGATTCCAAAGGCCATACTTCGCCAACGGGGACGTCGTATACTGCAGTGACAACGCCGGTCATACCGTGAATTTGCTTGATATGGTTTAACGGGATACAGTCTGTGGGACCGTACCATCTGAATGTCATTTTCATATTCAAACCTCCTATTAGCTTCGATTTTATCACATTATATTATTTTTGTGAATAGTATTTAGAAAAAAATATCATATTATTTTCAATTTATTGACAACACAGATTAACTTTGATATAATTTTCATACAAATACATCGAGGAGTTTACTATGAAGCGTTCCGAAATTAATAAGATTATTCTTGAAAATATCGATTTTATCGACAAAATGAACTTCAAGCTTCCTAAATTCGCATATTTTTCGCCTGAAGAATGGCAGGAAAAGGGAAGCGAATACAATGAAATACGCGAAAATATGCTCGGCTGGGACGTTACCGATTACGGTCACGGCGATTTCGAAAAAATCGGATTATTCCTTTTTACAATAAGAAACGGCAATATCAACAAGCCCGGCAAGAGCTATGCCGAAAAACTGCTTATTTCCGATGAAGACCAGTATTCTCCTATGCATTTTCACCACAATAAGATGGAGGATATCATCAACCGCGGCGGCGGTAATTTGATTGTTGAAGTCTTTAATGCAACCGAAGATGATCAGCTTGCCGATACCGACGTTACCGTATTTATCGACGGCCACACCGAAACGGTTCCCGCGGGCACGAAAATCAGACTTACCCCCGGCGAAAGCATCACTCTTCCTCAGCGTCAATATCATGCATTTTGGGCAGAAAAAGGATACGGCAAGGTTCTTATCGGCGAGGTTTCTATGGTTAATGACGATAACGTCGATAACCGTTTTTATGAACCGCAGGGAAGATTCCCGACTATCGAAGAGGACGAAGCGCCTATTTATTTGCTCTGCAACGAATATCCCGAAGCTAAATAATCGTTGCTTCATTTAAGTCTACTTACATTTCAAATCTAAACCATAACCCCTCGGCGAACTGCTATTACAGCACCGAGGGGTTATTTTTACGATATATTAACTCATTTGCTTACGCATTTTTTCCAGCGCGCTTTTTTCAAGCCTGCTTACCTGCGCTTGAGAAATGCCGATTTCTTCCGAAACCTCTGTTTGCGTTTTACCTCTGTAAAAACGCATTAAAAGTATATCCTTTTCACGTCCGTTAAGGGTGTTTATTGCGTTTTTTATAGCGATGTTATCGAGCCAATTTTCGTCGTTTGAATTTTCGTCCTTGATTTGATCCAAAACAAACAGTGCATCGCCGTTATCGTTATAAATAGGATCGTATAACGAAATCGGCTCTAAAATTGCGTCGAGTGCTTTTGAAACGGCTTTCGGATCCTCTCCGATTTCGTTTGCGATTTCTTCGATAGTTGGCTCTTGTGAATTTCTGTTCGAAAGCTGTTCTTTTGCTTTCAAGGCTTTGTAAGCAAGGTCGCGCATAGACCGCGGCACTCGTATACTGTTGTAATCGCGAAGGTACCTTCGGAGTTCTCCGATTATCATCGGAACTGCATAGGTCGAGAATTTGACTTCGAGATTCTGATCGAAGTGGTCGATTGCTTTTATAAGTCCGATACAGCCCACCTGAAACAGATCGTCGGGGTTTTCGTTACGGTTCTTAAAGGATTGTATAACACTCAAAACAAGTCTTAAATTTCCGTTAATAAGCTCTTCGCGCGCGGCAGAATCTCCTTTTTTTGTACGAACGAGTAATTCTCTTTTTTCGTCCTCGGTTAGTACCTTTAGCTTAGCGGTATTCACACCGCATATTTCAACCTTATTATACATCAAAAACCTCCGAAGTGGATTCACAATAAGTGTTTCCATTTCGGAGGTTTAAAATTCGTCGGTATGATTATCTTTTGGTTTTTAATAGCTTAAAAGCACAAGTGAAAACTGTACCGTTTTCCTGATTGCTGGTTACCGAAATAGTGCCTTCGTTGTTTTCGATAATCCGTTTTGCAATAGAAAGCCCCAATCCGCTACCACCGCTTTCGCGCGATCTCGCTTTATCGACACGGTAAAAGCGTTCGAATATAAAGGGGATATGATCCTTCGGGATCGGTTCGCCGGTGTTGAATACCGAAAGAACAGCCTTATCCGCTTGCTTTTGCAAGGTGATTTCGATTCTTCCGTTATCATTTGAATATTTAACGGCATTGTCGAGCAATATTACAAGAAGCTGTTTTAGGGGAGTTTCCTCGCCCTTTATCAAAACGTCCTCTTCGACCGAAAAGGAAAACTGCTTTTCCTTTTCAAAGCAAATGCTTTCGAAGGGCAATGCCATTTCAAGCGTAATACTGCTGAAATCGACCTCGGTTAAAATCGGCTTTGCTTCAGCCTCGTCGGTTTTGGCAAGAAACAGCATCATATTTACAAGCTGAGTCATTCTTGAGGTTTCGTCCTTTATATAGCCGAGCCATTTTTTCTCCTCGTCCACGGTAGATTCGGGGTGGGAAAGGATAATATCGGTGTTTGTAGCAACAACCGTAATAGGCGTTTTAAGCTCGTGTGACATATCCGAAACAAGCTGTTTTTGTTGGTTGATCGATTTTTCGATCGGTTTTACCGCTATATGTGCAATAAGGATCGAAATACCGAGAAACGCCAAAAGCGTTATTCCGCCGATCAACGAGCAGTAAAACATCATTTTGTTCAGAGAATCGTCTTCGTATTGCTTATCAAGCAGTACAATACGCGTTCCATAGAGCTTTTCGGTCTGATAAAAGCGCATATTGTGCTTTTCGATAATGCCGTCTTCCGTTCCCGTGGCTTGAACAAGGTGAATAAGCTCGTTAATATATTCGATATTGTCGTCTGTAAGACTGTCTACGTCGCCGAATCCGTCGATATAGCAGGTGTTTGTTCGGGTATCGATATCAAGAATATATGTAGAAAGATTAGGGTATTTGTTTCTGTTTTCCTTATCTTTATCAAATAATCCGTCGATAGAAGAGCGGTCGGAATTGGCAATATCCTGCATTGCGGCAATACTGCTTTTTTCCAAGTCCTTTGCGGTATTGTAGTATAGCACTATAAACGCTGTGAAGATAACAAGCGTTATCAAGAGCATATTTGTAATTATGAATTTGATTTTCAGCTTTCTTATCAAAATTATCAGTCCTTTTGAAGATCAAGATGATATCCGATTTTTCTTACTGTCGTTATACATACGCGCGATTTGAGAAATTGCAGTTTTTTTCTTATAAAGGAAATATAAACCTCGACGTTGTTGTCTTCGGCGTCGGACAGATAACCCCAAACTCTTGTAATGAGCTCTTCTTTGGAAAATACTTGTGTCGGGTTGGACATAAAGAGCTTGAGTATTTCGAATTCCTTGTGACCGACGTTTACGGTTCTTTCACCACAGCTTAACGTATAGCTGTTCAGGTCGAGAACAAGGTCGGAATAAGAAACGGTATCGAGTATTACTTCGCCTGTGCGGCGGGAAAGCGCGCGGATTCTTGCGAGAAGCTCCTCGCGCGAGAAGGGCTTTGTTAAATAGTCATCTGCGCCGAAATCTAGCCCCTTGACTTTATCGCGCACCTCGTCGCGTGCGGTTAACAGCAAAATGGGGGTATTGACTTTTCTTGCCCTGAGCTCCTTCAATACGTCAAATCCGCTCATAACGGGAAGCATAATATCGAGAAGGATTACGTCGTAAATGCCCGATTCGCCGTATGCAAGAGCGTCTGCGCCGTCGTAAACGGCATCGCAGGTATATTTCTGAGATCGAAGGATTTCGCAAATGCTGTCAGCCAATCTGCGTTCATCGTCAACAACAAGAATATTCATAAGCATTCTCCCGAATTTAATATGAATTTATGATACATTAAAGACTTAAAGTCATCTTAAAAATGGCGGGTTGCCCCGCCATTCTTTATTTTATGGTAATTGTTTCAACTTCAACGGTTTCGACCTTTTTGTTCGATTTGTCGTGAAGAGTGAGAAGGAAAATAGCTGCGCCGACAGCCGCAAACATAAGGCTGATAATGAGCAATCTCCAGAAAACAGCGGAATGATCGACATAAATGTCCGCCAAGTCTGTAGGGATTGTATTACGCAAATGTATTAACCAGAAATGCTTGTTCGACAATGCGGAAAGCGAAAATCCGTTCTTTGCTACGAATTCAAAAACAACACCGATATATTGACCGATAGCGGTAAATATAAGCGAGTTAAGTGTTACGAAAACATATGCCGCGGGGCTTGCCTTCTTACAGAACAAAACGTAACCGAAGTACGCGAGAACCGCTGTCAAAAAGCCTGCAACACAGAACACATAACGGAAA
>JAZTXJ010000120.1:0-6234 GCA_045636285.1 Eubacteriales bacterium | reverse complement strand
CCTATAACTGCCGAAGGCAATACCACTTGTCGCAAGACAAATACCACTGCAAAGCAATATAACTCGTCGTAAGTATTTACGGCGAATAAAACTGCGAGACTTCCTTATGAGAAGTCTCGCAAAACGTTCCGTTTTTTGTATGCTATTGTTCGGAGATCAGCTCTTCGATAGTGGTTTTTTCGGTTTTGCCGTCGTGGTGTGTTATAATTATCGCGTTGGGGTTTTCGGATTCGTTATCGAATTCTATCGAGCGTAGCTGCACAATATAGGTTTCGCCGTTTTCGTTGACCGCTTCGGACAGCTCTTCTTGATAAACCCGATTGCCGTTTTTGTCGATAATAATCCACGGATCAGGCAAAAATCCGCCGTCTCTGGCTATTATATAGTCGCTTTCCGCTTTGCATTGCAGGGATAAAAGAAGGGTGGGCTCCTGCGTGGGATCGAGCATATTACGCGCAAAGTATACGTCGGGCTCGCTTTGGTATTTGAGCAAAAGAAGTCCGTTTGTGAATATCGGCTCTTCGGACGTGTATTCGCGCGAAACAGAAGAACCGAGATAATCGTATCCGCCGTCGAAATAAACCCAATAACCGCCCGAAAACATCTTGCTTTCGGTTAAAAGCGGCTCGTATTTGCGGATTGTAACTTCGGTATCGTATATAGTTTGTTTCGTTTCGAGCAAGGGCTTTATCTCTTTTTCGGTCGCCTTGCCGTTTTCGATTGCGATTTCATAAATGCGGGTGTCGCGCAGACCGAGAAGCTCGCAATCCTTTCCTTCGGGAACGGTTTCGGAAAGCAATTCGTAATAGCGCTCCTCGCTTCCTTTGCCGTCGGTATCCAATATTACGGTGCGCGTGTTCGAAAACCTGCTGTCCTTAGAGGGATAGCTGATCAAAATATAACCGTCTTTGTTTTCGAAACCGCATACGTCGGTGAGCTTGGTTATATCTTCGCCGTTTTCGTCGATTATCGATACCGAAAAGGTGCTGTTCGAGGTTTTGCCGTGGGCTAAAAAGCGATTTTCGGAAATCGCTTCTATTCCGCCTTGGTACGAACCGCGGAAAAAGCTTCCGAGCTCTCTGTCGGTTCGCCATAGCCTGAAGCCGTCGGGCTCGTAATACGCGCCGTAAACATTGCCGGAAAGCCTTTTGTACGAATAATTTCCGTGCTCGAAAATATCTTCGTAGCTTTCGGTTTCAAGTACGCTTTCGTGAGCGCTCGCGCTTTCCGATACGTTATCCTCGGAAACGGCAGACTCGCTCACGTTTTCTTGCTCGGTGCAGGACGCGAGCATAAATATAATAACGGTTAAAAGTGTTATTGCGGCGATAAGACGCTTCATAAAGATACCTCCTCGTATTTGTTTCAACTGTTAAGACGTAAAAGGAAGGTGTTTTGTCACATTATTTTTAAAAAATTTTTCAAAAAAGAGCAAGAAAGGGGAATTTCCTTGTCTTGCTCTTTGTTTTTATGCGTTTTCGCCCAAGAAGCCTTCGAGAATCTTTTCTTCGGCTTCTTCCTCGGTAAGACCGAGAGTCATTAATTTTATAAGCTGGTCGCCTGCAATTCTGCCGATAGCGGCTTCGTGGATAAGGTTAGCTTCGGGGTGCTCTGCCGCAACCGCGGGGATAGAGCTGATCGTTGCTTTGCCCATAAGTATCGAATCGCAACGGATATGACCGAAGCACTTCGCCTTACCGGTTACGCAGGGGCGGAACACCTGCTTCGATTCGTCCTGACCGACCGAGCGCGAGATGATTCTGCCGTTTGCGTTTTCACCGTTGAGCACGAGATCCATATCCGATTCGGCGTATTGCTTGCCGTGGGTAAGGAGCTTTTCGTTAATTATCGCGCTTGCGTCCTTTGCGAGAACGATCTTAGTCTTGCGGTTTGTGGAATCGATACCGCGTATCTGTGTGGTGTCCATCTGCAAGGTCGCGCCCTCGCCGACGTATGCAACGGTTTCGGGGTTCATAATGCGCTCGCCGTTTCCGTCGCCGTCGCCGTAGTGGCGTTCGGCATAGCGCACGATCGAATTTTTGCCGATATAGAAGGTGTGAACACCGTCGTGGCGGGATTCGCTGTCGCCGCAGTTGTGAATACCGCAGCCTGCCATAATGGTTATATCGCAATCGTCACCGATAAAGAAATCGTTATAAACGATTTCCTTGTGTCCCGAATCGGTGATGATAACGGGAATATGCACGGTTTCGCCCTTGGTGCCGCTTTTGATATTTATATCTATACCGGGTTTATCGGTTTTGTTGTCGATACGGATGCTTTCTGTCGAAAATCTGCCCGCAGAAGCACCGTTTTTGCGAATGTTATATGCGCCCTCGGGGATAGAATCCATAAGGGCAATTTCTTTAAGAAGCGAAAAATCAAGCTTATCCATATCAGTTGCCCTTTCTCATAAATTCACAGCCATAGTTGATATCGCCCGCCATAAGCTTGGGGAAAATATCGTCACGCGCGCCGTACTGCGCGATTTTACCGCCCGAAAGCACGCAAATTTCATCTGCAAGCGAAATAATGCGTTCCTGATGCGAGATGATGATAATAGTCGCGTCGCTTTCCTTGTGGAGCTCGCGGAAGGTTTCGGTAAGCTTTGCGAACGACCAAAGGTCGATACCCGCTTCGGGCTCATCGAATATCATAAGTCCGCTTCCGCGTGCAAGTATCGTTGCGATTTCTATTCTCTTTACCTCGCCGCCCGAAAGCGATGTGTCTACTTCGCGGTCGACGTAATCGGCGGCGCAAAGTCCGACCTTATTAAGATAATTACAGCAATCGATGCGGGAAAGCTTTCTGCCGCCTGCGGCGATCTGCAAAAGTGCCTTAACAGTCATACCCGTAAAGCGCGGGGGCTGCTGGAAGCCGTAGCTTATGCCCGCGTGGGCGCGTTCGGTGATCGACATATTCGTGACGTCCAAGCCGTTCCAGAGAATCTGACCGTCTGTCGGCTGAACGATACCCGAAATAGCCTTTGCAAGAGTCGTTTTGCCGCCGCCGTTAGGGCCGGTGAGCACCAAAAACTTGCCGTTTTCGATATTGAGATCGATATTTTTAAGTATATCTATCCTTTCCGCTCCGTCGTTGGCGGAAAAGCAAAGATTTTTAATTTCTAACATTTTTATAGCTCCTTTCCTTTGAGCTTTGGGTTAACGCAGACAGCTTTTAACATCTGCTCGATTAATAATAGCACATATCGGCGAAACATTCAAGAGGGTAGAAGAAAATTATTTAAGAATTTTTACTAATAAGAAAAGCCGAGCTTTCGGCTCGGCTAAAAAGCTTTGGATTAATATATTTCTTTTTTGCCGTATCGGTAAATTGCAAAAGCGACACAAAGCGCAGAAACCGCAAAGCCGATAACGAGCTTCGTTAAATCGATACCGCCTTCCGAAACGATATAAGCGCAGTCGGCAAAGCCGAAGGGGGTTATATATTTAAGAAATTCAAGGCTTTCGGTGATATTCGAAAGAATATTCATAAAATAGAAGCTTGCGGCTATTCCGATACCGATACCGATTCCGCCCTTGCGAACGAGCGAGGAAACAGCAAAGCATATAAGCGCGATTTCGGCTTGCATTAAAAATTGCGACAAGAATATCAGCGTTGCGGTTTTTGCTTCGAACGCTTCGCCGATTATTGCGGCGGATACAAACGAAACGAGCGCCGCGCTTACGATGAACACCAAAAGCTGTGCGATAACCGCAATGAGCTTTTCGAGCGCTATACGCGTGCGGCTGATCGGATGTGCGAGCAAAAATTCCGCCGTGCCGTTCGATTCTTCCTTATAAAGCGCCGTAACGCCCACCATAGCGGCAAAAATACTGCCGCCGAGCGCAACGGTATTGGCGCATTCGGTTGCGAAATAGCCCATAAATTCGCCGAAGTTCAGCTTATCCATACCGAACGCTTCGGTAAAGGCGCCCATCTGCGAGAACATATCGGTAAGCTCGTTCATCTGGCTTTTCATTTCGGGGTAGATAATCAACGCGACACCGAGCATAAAAGCAACTGCGAGCGACCAGATAATATATTGCCATTTATTTACACGCATTTCGTGCTTGAAAATCGTCATATTATTCCGCCTCCTCGGTATAGTAGTTCAAAAATACCTCTTCGGCATCGGGGTCGGTGACAGAAATATCGTAAAAGCTCAAAAGCGAAAGCTCTTTTATAAGCGTTTCGGCAGAGCCGCTGTAAAGAAAGCTTGCGGTATCGCCCTCTTGCGAGAGATTGCGGATGTTTTTTATATCGGGCAGAGCCGAAGCACCGCGCAGGGTAACGCGCTTTACGCCCGTACAGCTCAGGTTTTCGATACTTTCCGAAACGAGTATTTTTCCGTCGCGTATTACGGCGGCGGTCTTGCAGTGCTTTCCTATTTCGGCAAGATTGTGCGAGGAAAGGAACACAGTTGTGCCGTTTCCGTTGCGCTCTTTAAGGATTTCGAAAAATTCGTGCTGCATCAATGGGTCGAGCCCGCTTGTCGGTTCATCGAGTATGCAAAGCTTCGGGTTGTGTTGAAGCGCACACACAATCCCCACCTTTTTTCTGTTGCCGAAGGAAAGCTCGCTTATTTTGCGGTTGGGGTCGAGCTTTAGCCTTTCGCAAAGCTTTGCCGCTTCCTCGGAGCAATCAACCCCGCGAAGCCTTGCCGAAAGCGAGAGCATATCGCGCACGCGCATTCCCGAATAATAGTGGATTTCGGAAGGGAGATATCCGATAAGAGCGAGTATTTGCTCGCGCTTTTCGACCGTATCCATACCGAAAATTTCCGCTCTGCCCTCGGTTTGCGAAATAAATCCGAGCAGTGTGCGGATGGTCGTGCTCTTTCCCGCGCCGTTCGGGCCGATAAAACCAAAGAAATCGCCTTCGGATATTCGGAGGCAAACGTTTTCTATCCCGCGTGATTTTCCGTAGTATTTTGTGAGATTTTCGGTTTTTACAGCAAGCATAAGGAAACCTCATTTAACGATATTGTTAAATATATTATAGCACACTTTTTTGCGTTGTCAATAGAAAAACGGAGAGGTGAATTACGCCTCTCCGTTTGATTTAGAATGCTTTTAAGGTGTTTTCGATATCCTCGCCCGTCATATAGCTATTCTGCATAAGTGCATCGACAAGCGCATCGATCGCTTTTTTGTTTTGGTTGATAATTTCGATAACGTTCTTCATTTCTTCTGCGAGTATGGTATTTACTCTTGCGCGGACATCATCGGAAAGCTCGCCGTTGAGCGCCGATTCCTGACCGACAACCGAAAGTCCGAACAGCTCGTCCATACCGTAGGCACATATCATCGCCTGCGCGAGTCGGGTTGCGCTTTCGAGGTCGCCGCTCGCACCGGTGGTTATGCCGTCTTCGGGGCCGTAATAAACGATTTCCGCCGCTCTGCCCGCGAGCGAAACGCGAATACGGTTAAGAAGATCCTTTTTGGTATAGGTGCCCTTGTTTTCGTTATCGCCGTGCTGCATATATCCGCCGTGGTTGCCGCGTGCGACAATGGTAAGATAAGAGGGCGTTTCGCCGCCGTGCCAGCAAAGGAATGCGTGGCCTGCTTCATGGCGCGCGGTGCGTTCGAGATGAGAAGGATCCCATTCTCTCTTTTCGCCGCTGTTGAAGGATTCGAACGCTTCTTCCAGAATTTCGTCGGTAACCTTTTCGGCTCCCTTGATAAGAGAGGAGCGGAGCGCAAGCTCAAGCACGTTTTCGAGCAGAGCAAGGCTCATACCTACCGAGCGGAGCGCGAGGCTGTCGATACATTCCTCGCTTATATCGAACCGTTCGTTCTTCTTGGTCTTCATAACAAGATAACGCTTGCGGTCGGCTTTGCCGGGAAGACCGATATAAAGCTTGCGGTCGAAGCGGCGCATAAGCGCGGCATCGAGGCTTTTGGGACTGCCGGGGGTAACGTCGAAATTGGTTGCGGCAAGGACGAATACGGGGCGTGCGGTGTCCTTTTTAAATCCATCCATTTCGGTAAGGAGCGCGGTAAGCACGGCTTCGCTTCCGCCGCCGTATCCGGTACGTTCCTTTGCGATAGCATCGATTTCATCGATAAAGATTATCGTGGGTGCATATTTTCTCGCGGTGCGGAAGAGCTTGTGAATACGTTCGCTTCCGTCGCCCTGACCGTTAGACATAAGCTTGTTGCCCTCGACGCTTATAAAGGTCGAGTTGCTTGCGCTTGCCATAGCCTTTGCAAGCAGGGTTTTACCCGTGCC
>JAZTXJ010000119.1:0-55163 GCA_045636285.1 Eubacteriales bacterium | reverse complement strand
ATGGCGTGCTTCATGAGATTTCCACCGTTCCCGGTGTAACCGAGGACGTTCCCGAAATCATCCTTAATGTCAAGGGTATCGTGGCAAAGCTTTATTGCTCTCAACCCAAGACCTGTGTAATCGATGTTCGCGGCGGCGAAGTAACCGCCGGTGACATTCAGGTAGACTCGGATATCGAGATACTTAATCCCGATCACCACATTGCGACCGTAGAAACGGGCGCGCCCTTCTTCATGGAGATTACTTTCGAACACGGCAGAGGATATGTTTCCTCGGAGAAGAACAAGGCCGCGGTTGAAAACCCTGTAATCGGCACTATCTATACCGATTCCATCTTCACCCCGGTTCTCAAAGCTAATTTCACGGTTTCCAACACCCGTGTCGGCAACATCACCGACTTCGATAAGCTCGAGCTCGACGTTACCACCAACGGTACCATCGATGCTAAAGAAGCAGTATCTCTCGCAGCGAAGATCCTTAACGAACACCTTAACCTCTTTATCGAACTTTCCGATGAAGCTATGAACACTGAAATCATGGTTGAACGCGAAGAAAAGATCAAAGAAAAGGTACTCGAAATGACTATCGAAGAACTCGATATGTCTGTAAGAAGCTTCAACTGCTTGAAGAGAGCGGGAATTGATACCGTAGAAGATCTTACCAACAGAACCGAGGAAGATATGATCAAGGTCAGAAACCTCGGCAAAAAATCCCTTGAAGAAGTTATCCAGAAGCTTCAGTCCCTTGGACTGTCGCTCCGCAAATCGGATGACTAAACGAAAAGACCACTAAAATAAGGAGGCAAACGAAATGCCCGGAACAAGAAAATTAGGCAGACCTACTGCTCATAGAATGTCTATGCTCAGGGGTATGGTCACCTTCCTTCTCGAAAAGGGAAGAATCGAAACGACCGTCACTCGTGCTGCCGAAGTCAGCGCTCTCGCTGATAAAATGATCACTCTCGGCAAGAAGAATACCCTTGTTGCTAAAAGACAGGCAATCGCATTCCTCAAGAAGGAAGCAGTTGTATATAAGCTCTTCACCAAGATCGCTCCTCTCTACGACGAAAGAAACGGCGGTTACACCCGCGTTCTTAAGATCGGTCCCAGACGTGGCGACGGTGCCGAAATGGCAATCATCGAACTCGTAGGTGCAGAAACTCTCTACACCGTAAAGGAAGAGGCTAAGGAAGAAAAGGTCGAAGAAAAGAAGCCCGCAAAGAAGACCACCAAGAAGGCAGTTAAGGCTGAAGTCAAGGAAGAAGTCACCGAAGCGGCAGCTGAATAATTTGGCGCAATAATAAAAAGGACAGTGCAAACTGTCCTTTTTGTTTTTTGCTTTGTTTTTAAAGATTAAATTTCTTCGGATCGCGTTCCGAATTCCTGTTTGCTTTCTTCGTGCCTGTGTTTGCGATAACTCTGAACTTGAACAGCAGTATGCAATACAGTACAAGAGCAACGGTTCCGGGGATCGATAACAGAGTGTAGATGCTTGCAGTGGTTAAAGCGCGCACAAGGTCGTATACGATAGTGTAAAGGATAAAGACTAAAAGAAATACACTTGATTTGTATTTGAGTATGCCTGCGAGATCCTGCTCTGAAAATGCTATTGCGAGCTTTAACGTATTTCGCTCTCCTATAATGATCAAAATCGATATAACGTTAAACAGCACAAAGGATATAAGGAAATACGGAACCACAGATCGATACGTATCAAAAAACGTTGTAGCCGACAAAACCGTGTCGATTATAGCGTAAAGGATAACACGATTAAGCGCTTTTGTGTTCGGCTCGTCGCGCTTGAAGGAAATATATACACGGAACAGCGCAATTCCCATAAGCGCGGAAACAATGAGCGTAATTATCCCGATAATATAAATTGGCGTTAAAATGATTTCGCTTCCGCCGCGTTGCGAATCTTTTATGATTGTAATAGTGTTCAGTACAAAAAGGATAGAGGAAATTAAAACAGATAGCAAGTCGAGCAAAACAGCCGCCAAAAATAGCTTCGAAGAACCCAATTTGCAGACTGCTTGGCTGTATACGTCTTTTTTGGTACTCATATTTTACCTCGCAGTATTAAAATTGTTCGTTTAATATCGTTAATTTATAAAAACGTCGGAATCGGAAGAATCGTCGCCGTCGTCGGTATCGGTTTCGTCGTTTTCGTCGGGCGTTGCCTCTGCCGCTTCCGAAACAACCTCTTCGGCAGGGAGTTCTTCGGTAACGGCTTCTTCCGAAACGGTTTCGCTTTCCTGCGATTCGATAACGGTAGCTTCTGCTTCTGCGATAGCCGCTTCGGCTTCTGCCTGAGCCTTCGCCGCCGCTTCTGCGCGTGCGTTTGCTTGAGCGATTTCAGCCTTGCGCTTCAAAATCCAGCGGCATTCGTCGATCGCGGTGTTCATCGAGGATTTGAATTTGAACATAAGTACAAGATAAAAGATATTGCTTATGAGCTGAGGAATAGACGCGATAACCGAAATGAAGCTAGGGGAATAGACTTCGCCGTTTACGGTAAGATTTGTCGAGTAAGCCGCCGGCAGCTGTAACAACGAGCTTGCGGACGAAACCAAGCCGATAATGGATATTACGATAAGAAAAACACTTACTCCGCCGCCGTCGAAAACATCATTTGCGGCAGCCATTGCAAAGTTCATTGTTTTCTTTATGGCTTTGTATTGGAAAAATAAAAGCAAAATCGAGCCGCCGATTATTGCGGCGAACAGCGGCATAAGGAAAAATAAGCTAACAAAGAGGTCGCCTGCATCATCGGGTCCCAGCAGAAACGCCACGAACAGAATAAAACCGAGAATTCCAAGAACAACGGTATAAACAATATAAACTATTTTGTATATCTTTAACGTCAGGTCAAAGCCGCCTGCGTTGTTGGTTTTACCCGAAAAATATCTGTAACCGCGCAGTAAGCCCACGTTTATAAGCACCGAAGCTACAAGAAGCGCAAGTGCGATTGCGCCTACGATAGAGAACAATATGGCTAATTCGGCTTCGGCATCCTCGTGATATATGGTCATCGACAACAGCTCATTTGTGAGGTAGGAGTGTGCGAAGGCGGAAAATTCGAAATAGAGCGCGATCACAGAAAGTCCCAAACCCACAAAGGACAAAATTATTGCCGACAAAAACATTTTCGAAGAACCGATTCTTCTTGCCGTTTCGGAAAGGGGGCGTCTGTTTAATACGTCGTTGTTCATAAATTACCTCCATTAAAGTCAAATAATCAGTCGGAAGGATTTTCTTCTTGCGGAATAGTGCTTTCTTCCTGCAAAGCAGTTAATTCCTGCTGTATTAGTTCGTGCTCTTCTTTGGCGATTTTCATATCTTTTTTGAACCCGAAAAGGAGCTTTACGTAGCAAATCGAGCTGATAAGCGAGGGAACAGCAACAAAAGGAAGAGCCCACATCGACGCGATCAACGATGCGATAGGGGCGAATGAGGCTGCGAAGAAAACAGAGAAAAACGGATCTCTGATTTCGGGCATTACCGCATAGAAAATAATCCCGATAAAGAAGAGAATTAACATTTCGAGCACGGCTACCGCCATCGCAACCAGACTGATGATCGAGAGTACCATCGCGAATACGCTTACCTTGCCCTCGGGCTTGTTATTGAGCGCGTTATCCGCATAAGTAAGGGTGGTTTTTATCGCTTTGAACGAGAAATAATAAAATACGAGAACGCCGCCGACCTCGGCAAGAAAAATGGGTAATACGAAAATCAACAATGCAATCGAGGTTTCGTAATCACCGGAAAAGAACATTGCCCCGAACATTGTGAGCACGGCAATCAATATCGGCCCTGCGGTAAATATTGCCGCCAAGATATAATAGATCTTCTGAGCCTTTATATATCCGAGAATGCAGGCGTCGTTGCGGCTCTTACCCAAAAAGAATCTGCGTATTCCAACAAGCTTTATAATGAGAAATACAGACACTGCAATCTCTAATACGAAGATAAAGGGAAGTATGAGCATCATAACGTCGAATATAGATGAGGCGGGATTTGAATGCGGGGTTAAAACTTCGAAAAAATCTCCGAATTTCAAAAGTGCGGGAAAGACCGACCCGAAAAGCAAGCAGCTTGCGCCGATGCTTATAAACGAGCAGACTATCACTGTGAGAAGAGTGCGCGAGGTTGCATGCTTTTTGACTGCTTCGAAAAGGGGTTGCCTTTGAAAGTTAGCGTTCATAAATTTCCTCCCAATACTTTTTTCCGATTATAGTCTAACACGGAAGTCGGATTTTGTCAAGTATCAAACTAAAACATTAACAAATCTCGATATTTTGATTGACTTTTTTAACTGTTTGTGATATATGTGTAGGTAGTAACAAAATATACAATATTTAGGAGAACATTTATGGAAAAGCTCAAAATAGGCGTTGTAGGCGCAGGTAATATCGCAAAGAATGCACACCTTCCCGCATATAAAAAATGCTATAACTGCACACCCGTTGCTATATGCGATCTCGATTTCGAACGTGCAAAAAGGGTTGCCGAGCAGTATGAAATTCCCGAGGTATACGCTTCTGCCGAAGAAATGATCGCAAAGGCAGATATCGATGCGGTTGATATTTGTACCTGGAACAATGCGCACGCTCCCGTTCTTATCGCCGCGGCAAATGCAGGCAAGCACGTTATTTGCGAAAAGCCGCTTGCTATGAATCTTTCCGATGCGCTCCTTATGGAAAAGGCGGTAAAGGAAAACGGCGTTATCTTTATGCTTGCAGTTCCTTCCCGCTTCGGATATGAAAATATGTATCTGCGCGATATGTACGATAACGGCGAGCTTGGCGAAGTTTACTATGCAAAAACAAGCTATATTCGCCGCCGCGGCACACCGCTTGGCTGGTTTACCGATAAAAAGACCTCCGGCGGCGGCCCGATTATCGATATTGGTGTTCACCGTATCGATGCCGCTTGGTATCTTATGGGTACGCCCAAGCCTACTCGCGTTTCTGCAAACGTCTTCACAAAGATAGGCGATTATCAAACCAAGGGTGTAAGCAGATGGCACGGTATATCCTCTCCCGATAATCAGTTCGATACCGAAGATTCGGGTACCGGCGTTATCCACTTCGAAAACGGCGCGAGCATGGTATTCGAAGCAAGCTGGGCTATAAACGCACCCGATAAGAGCGAAACTCTTATTTGCGGCACAAAGGCGGGCGCTACTGTCGAACCGCTCGTTATTTACGGCGAACGCAACCAATATCTTTCGGACGATAAGGTTACCGTAAGCAGCTCCAACGATAAATTCAAGCTCGAGCTCGAACACTTCGCAGACTGCGTTTTGAGAGGCGACCACAATACCAAATATCCTATCGAACAGGCTGTCGATATGCAGAGAATGCTTCAGGCTATCTATGATTCCGCCGCAGAGGGCAGAGAAATCGTTTTGGGAGAATAATTATGAAAAGTTGTATAAGCACTTATAGCTATCACCGTCTTTACGTAGAAAGCGATTTCACACGTTTTGACGCGATCGATAAAACCAAAGAGCTTGGCTGTGAGGGTATCGAATTCGTTCTCGACGACACCACTCCCGACGGAAGCACCCCCCGTGAGCACGCGCTTGCTCTTACCGCGCACGCAAAAGAGGTGGGCTTGGAGGTTCCGATATATACAACCGGTGCGAACTTCTTCGTTGCCGACCCCGAACGCGAAATAGAACGCATTTGCAAGCATATCGATATAGCTTCCGAATGCGGTATCCCGCTTCTCCGCCACGATATTACGTGGTCCTATTATCCCGAATACGACGGTGTTAAAACCTATCAGCACGTTATCGAAGCGGTCGCACCCGTTATTTCGAAGGTTGCCGATTACGCAAAGAGCAAGGGCGTTATGACCTGCTCGGAAAATCACGGCAGATTGATGCAGGACAGCAACCGAATGGTTGAGCTCTTCAATGCCGTAAATAACAAGAACTACGGCTTCCTTTGCGATATAGGCAATTTCGGCGGAGTCGACGAGGATTGCTTTACCTCGGTTTCGCGCCTGCTCGAGCTTATCGTTCACGTTCACGCAAAGGACTGCTTCACACGCTCGGGAATGTGCTATAACCCCGGCAGAGGCTACAACCTCTCGCGCGGCGGCAATTACCGCAGAGCGACTATTTTCGGTCACGGTAACGTTCCCACTTATCAAATCCTCAACGCGATTCGCGCTTCGGGCTACAACGGCTTTGTAAGCCTTGAATTCGAAGGCTTGGAGCCGGTTATGGACGGTGTTTCCATAGGTGCCGAAAACCTTCAGCGTATGATCCGCGACATCGAAGGGAAGTAATCTGATGCTGATTAAAAACGGACTTGTTTTGAACGGTGCAACAAACCGCTTCGAACAGACCGACCTATTTATAAACGAAGGAATCATTTCCTCGTTCGGCGAAAGCGGGGATTCCGAGCTTTTCGATGCCGAGGGAATGTACGTTATATCGGGCTTTATCGATACGCATATACACGGCTGTGTCGGCGTTGAATTCGCTTCTCCCGAAGAGGATTTCACAAAAGCGCGTCAATGGCTCGCGAGCGAGGGCACGACAGCCTTTGCCGCAACGGTGCGCGCGCTCCCGCCCGAAAGGGTTGTCGCGGCGGAAAAAAATATCCTGCGCGAATCCGAAAGGGAAGTGCTCGGCGCGAGAATCGAGGGAATAAACCTCGAAGGACCGTTCGTTTCGCTTCAAAAAAGCGGCGTTATGAACCCGCCCGATATTCAGTGCAAGTCCGAAACGGTAAAGCTTTTTGCCGAAGAAGCAAACGGATTGCTTAAAATAATGACAATCGCGCCCGAACGCGAAAACGCTTGCGAAGCGATTAAAACCGCAACCGAAAACGGCGTGAATGCCTCTCTCGGTCATACCGATGCGACCTACGAGCAATCATACAACGCTATCGAAGCGGGTGCAACCCGCGCAACGCATATCTTCACTGCCATGCGCTCCCTGTCGCACCGCGAAACAGGTGTGCTTGGTGCCGTGCTTACCGATAACCGCGTGAATTGCGAAATGATATGCGACCTTGTGCATCTCGATGAAGCCGCAATAAAAATCGTTTACGGCTTGAAGGGCTATAAAAATATTACGCTTATAAGCGATACCGGATTTATGTCCGGCTTGGGCGACGGCGAATATGACGTAGACGGCAGAAAACGCATAGTCAAGGACGGCGTTTGCCGTAATGCCGAAGGAAGAATTGCGGGAAGCTGTGTTTCGATGCTCGCAGGGGCGAGGAATTTGCTCAAAATGGGAATTCCGCTCGAAGAGGTATCGGTTATGGCATCGCTCAACCCCGCGCGTGCGCTCGGTATAGATAATAAAACCGGCTCGATAGAGCTTGGAAAATATGCCGATCTGATCGTTTGCGACAAAGAACTTAATATCAAAGCCGTATTTGTAAAAGGTAAAAGAATATGAAATACAGAATAGGTGTCGATATCGGCGGTACAACCGTTAAGCTTGCCGCTGTCGATGAAAATTACAATCTTAAAGATAAAACAAGATTCCCCACGGGCGAAGACTGCACCCCCGACAGCATAGTTCAGGGTATAATCGAGCATTGCCGTCCGCTTGTCGAAAAGTACGACGTCGAAGCTATCGGTATCGGCTCGGCAGGCACGGTCGATTCGGTTAACGGTGTGGTTATCGCCGCGGGAAATCTCCCGTTCCGCAATGAACCGATCGTTCAAAAGGTTCAAGAGGCGCTTTCGTTGCCCGCCTTTATCGATAACGACGGTACCTGCGCGCTTATCGGTGAAAAAGCCGCGGGCGCGTGCAAGGGATATAGCGATTCTGTTATAATTACTATCGGTACGGGTATCGGCGGTGCAATAGTTATAGGCGACCGTGTCGTACGCGGACACAACAACCGCGCAGGCGAGCTTGGTCACTTTGTTATCGACCGTAACGGCTTGCAGTGCGAATGCGGTCTGCACGGCTGCTTCGAGCAATACGCTTCGGCAACCGCGCTTATAAATACCACGACTGCGGCTTCTGCGGCTTATCCGAACAGTATTCTTGCAAAGCTTTGCAAGGAAAACGGAATCGAGGGCAAAACCGTGTTCGATGCAAAGGAGCTCGGCTGTCCTATCGCAATAGCATTGCTCGATGAATACGGAAGAATCCTTGCAGACGGCTTGAACAGCCTTATCCATATCTTCCAGCCCGAAATTATCGCTATCTCGGGCGGTGTGTCAAGGCAGGGCGAAGCGTTGCTCGAGCTTATCAGACCGCATCTCTTTAAGGGCTGTAAGGTCGTTACCTCCTCGCTTTTGGGCGACGGCGGTATAATCGGCGCATCGCTTTTGGGTACGGAGCACGCAAAATAAATAACAAAAAGGTTTTCCGAAAATCACTTCGGAAAACCTTTTTTTAAAGCATTTCGTTAAGATCGTAAGGGGTGTTCTGATAAACGTAATAGTTCAACCAGTTCGCATAGAGCAGATGTGCGTGTGCGCGCCAGGTCGAAACGGGTGTTTTCGTGGGGTCGTCATCGGGGAAGTAATGCTTCGGCACCTCGGGGTTAATACCCTTTGCAACGTCGCGCTCGTATTCGTTGCGGAGAGTGTCGAAATCGTATTCGCAGTGACCGGTAACGAAAAATTCACGTCCGTTTTTGTTTGCCACAAGGTAAACGCCGGCTTCATCCGATTCGGCAAGAATAAGAAGCTCGTCGTTCTTTTCGATATCCTCGCGCTTGACACCCGAATAACGCGAATGGGGTGCAGAGAATTCTTTGTTGAATCCGCGAACGAGGGGATATTCGGGAGCGAGGGTTTTGTGCCTGAAAACACCCGAAACCTTCGCTTCAAGAGCGTGCTTTTGTATTCCGTGGTTAATATACATACCCGCGAACGCGCCCCAGCAGACGTACATCGTGGAATAAACGTTTTTCTTCGCCCAAGCGACAAGCTCGCAAAGCTCGTCCCAATAATCAACGTCCTTAAAATCGAGCAGCTCGACAGGTGCGCCGGTAATAATAAGTCCGTCAAACTTTTGGTCCTTTACCTCGTCGAAGGTTTTGTAGAAGGTTGCCAAGTGCTCTTCCGAGGTGTTTTTCGAGGTGTGGGAGGCGGTGTTCAAAAGCGTTATATCGAGCTGAAGCGGTGTGTTTGAAAGGAGTCGTAAAAACTGTGTTTCGGTAACTATCTTAGTCGGCATAAGATTCATAATAGCAATCTTAAGCGGACGAATATCCTGCGTTACCGCGCGTGCTTCGTCCATAACAAAAATATTTTCTTTTATCAAGGATTCCGCCGCGGGAAGTGACATAGGTATCTTAATAGGCATTATTTGGCTCCAATATCGTATAATTAAGGCTATTATATCAAACATTTATCGCTTATTCAATAGTTTTTTTCTTCAAACTGTGGAAAAACACGCCTTTGTGTGATATAATTCAAAAAAGAGGTGATAGTATGAGCGCGTTGTTCTTTAAAACGAACGAAGAAAATACCGATATTTCGGTAATCGAAAAAACCGCCGAGGTACTCAAAAACGGCGGGCTTGCCGTTTTCCCGACCGAAACGGTTTACGGTATCGGTGTCGATGCATTTAACGAATCCGCGATAAGATCGCTTTACGAAAAGAAACAGCGCCCGTTCGATAAGCCTCTGCTTATGCATATTTCGGGAATAGAAATGGCAGAAGAGGTCGCGTATTTGGATGAAAACGCACGCGAGCTTATAAAGCGCTATTCCCCCGGACCGCTTACCTTGGTTGTTAAAAAGAAGCCCTCTGTACCCGTAATCGCGGTTTCGGGCGGGGAAACCGTCGGACTGCGCTTCCCCTCGAACAAAATATTCATAGAAATAGCAAAAGCCTTCGGCAAGCCGATAGCGGCAACGAGCGCAAACCTTTCGGGGTTCAAAAGCGCGGTCGATGCGGCGGAGCTTGCGGAGGTAAAGGATATTGCCGATATAATTATCGACGGCGGCGCCTGCAAGCTAGGCTTGGAATCGACGATAGTTTCGCTCGTAAGCGAAAAACCGAAGATATTGCGGCTCGGCTCCTTCCCGAAGGAAAAAATCGAGGAGGTGCTCGGTAAATGCGACTGATCGGACTTTGCGGCAGAAGCGGAAGCGGAAAAACCAGCTTTTGCAAGCTCGCGCTTGAGCTCGGATTCAAGGTGATCGATTGCGACGAGGTTTACCGCACGCTTGTATCGGAGCGCACACCCTGCTTAAACGAAATCGAAGCAAGCTTCGGCAGTGAAGCCGTGATTAATAACACGCTGAACAGAAAAGCGGTTGCAAAAATCGTTTTTTCCGACCGCGAAAAGCTAAAGCTTTTAAATAAAATCACGCATAAATATATAACCGAACGTGTTTTCGAAATTATTTCCGAATATAGAGAAGGCGAAATCGTTATTCTCGATGCGCCCGCGCTTTTTGAAAGCGGGCTTCATAATTCCTGCGAATCGGTGATCGGCATTATCGCGCCGGATAAGGACTGCGTGAACCGAATAATTACGCGTGACGGCATAACCGAAGAACAAGCCCTTTCACGCCTTTCCAATCAAGCTACAAACGATTTTATCATAGAAAACAGCGATTATATCGTATATAACGAAACGACGGCAGAGGCGTTTCTGGACGCCGCACGCGAGCTGCTCGTATCGTTCAAGGAGGAATAAGCGGTTGAAAAAGCGAACAGCGGTTATCGTCTGCATTGCCGTGCTTGTATTGCTTGCGTTTTTGGCACTGTATGCAGTCGAAACGATACAAAAGCGATTATACCCGCGGGAGTTTTCGGAGTATGTAACGAAATATTCGGCGGAATACGAGGTTCCCGAAGCGCTCGTTTATGCGGTAATTCATACCGAAAGTAATTTCAACCCGAACGCAAGATCGCACGCAGGCGCAATAGGCTTGATGCAGCTCGTGCCCGATACGCTCGATTGGCTGTCACGCCTGCTCGATGAAGAAGCACCCACGGGTGAAATTACCGATCCCGAAACTAATATTAAATACGGAACCTATTACCTACGCCATCTTTACGACCGATTCGGAAGCTGGGATACCGCACTCGCCGCCTATAACGCAGGTCACGGCAGGGTGGGGAATTGGCTGATCGACAGCAGATATTCCGACGACGGAGTGAATTTGAAAAACATTCCGATCGAGGAAACGCGTAATTATGTAAACAAGGTCAACGAAAGACTCGAGCATTATAAAAGACTATATTATAACGATAAGGAATAAGAAAAATGGAAAGAAAAGCAGCTGAACAACTCCAATACAAAAAGCCCTGCTCCGTTCCCAAGGACAACGCGGAATTGCTTAAGGTAGAAGCGTTTATTAAGGATTACCGTCACTTTATCGACACCGCGAAGACCGAACGCGACGCGGTAAGATACACAGAAGGCGAAGCGCTTGCCGCAGGCTTTAAGCCCTATACCCACGGCGAACCGTTAAAGGCGGGCGACAAGGTATGTTATGTAAACCGAGAAAAAAGCATTATGCTTGCCGTTATCGGCAAAAAGCCGCTTGACGAGGGCTGCAGAATTATCGCTTCGCATATCGATAATCCCCGTCTTGATTTAAAGCCTCAGCCGCTTTATGAAAACAGCGGTATCGCTTATTTCAAAACCCACTATTACGGCGGTATTAAAAAATATCAGTGGACCGCAATTCCGCTCGAGCTTCACGGTGTTGTTTACCGTGCCGACGGAACCCGCGTAGATATTAATATAGGCGCAGATCCTCAGGACCCCGTGTTCTATATTTCCGACCTTATGCCCCATATCGGCAAGGATCAGATGAGCAAAACGGCTTCCGAATTTATTTCGGGCGAAGGCTTGAATATCATCAACGGCTCGCTTCCGATCGATGAAGACGGCGGCGTGAAGCTCCGTGTGCTTTCTATCCTTAACGAAAAATACGCTATTACCGAACGCGATCTTATCACCGCAGAGCTTACCGCGGTTCCCGCAATGATGTCGCGCGAGGTTGGCTTCGACCGTTCGCTTATTGCCGCATACGGC
The DNA here is from genome assembly GCA_045636285.1 of Eubacteriales bacterium. Classification (GTDB taxonomy): domain Bacteria; phylum Bacillota; class Clostridia; order Oscillospirales; family CAG-382; genus Coliplasma. The sequence goes on along the minus strand of JAZTXJ010000119.1, from coordinate 43,168 downwards.
CACGACGACCGTATTTGTGCATATCCCTCGTTCCGCGCTCTTATCGATGGCGATATTCCCGAGCATACCTCTGTGGTAATGCTTGCAGATAAAGAAGAAATCGGCTCTTACGGCGTTACCGGCTTGGGTAGCGAGGCTTACCCCGATTTTATCCGTTCGCTTTGCGAATCCACCGGCGCAGATTTTCTCGCCTGCAAGAAGGCAAGCATTTGTCTTTCTGCAGACGTCGGCGGTGCATACGATCCCTGCTATTCCGAAGCATACGAAGCGGCTAATTCGGTATATCTCCACGGCGGCGTAGCGATAAGCAAATATACCGGCTCACGCGGAAAGGGCGGCTGCTCCGATGCTTCTGCCGAAACTCTTTCCAAGGTTGCGCGCATATTTGACGAAGCGGGCGTGGCTTGGCAGGTAGGCGAATACGGCAAGGTCGATCAGGGCGGTGCGGGCACCGTTGCTTCCGAAATCGCGCATTACGGTATCGAGGTTATCGATTGCGGCGTGCCGATACTTTCGATGCACTCTGTAACCGAGCTTGCGAGCAAATACGATATTTACGAAATGCTTAGAGCAAGCGTTGCTTTCCTTAACAGTTAAAATAAAAGGGCGTAGTTTTTCTACGCTCTTTTTTACAAATTCAGTAAGTGTTTTTCGGTTTTCAAACGTATAATTAGCAGAACAACAAAAAGGAGAGTTGATTATGAAAAGGACATTGATTCTTTTATTGTGTTTAATGCTGTTTTTTGTCGGCTGTGCCGCGGTAAACGAGGAAAACGGTCCTGCAACGGAAAGCAATAGCGAAAGCTCGCTTGCCGAAAGCCCTGAACCGTTTGAAAGCAGTACCGCAGACGAAAGCAAACCGACCGACGAAGCGCCTGTTGAGCTTCAATTCGAATCGCACAATGCGAGAACCGGCGGAGAATTTAAGGACGATATTGTGTTGATCGATTCGTTCGATGCGCTTAAGGCTTATTATAAGTCCTTTGCGGAAAAGAACAGAGGCGAAGTCGAAATAGAAGAATATACTGCGTGGACCGAACGCGGAATAGATCCGAGCGGTAAATATAACGAAGAATTTTTCGAAGATAAATATCTTGTGTTCGTTATACAGGCAGAGGGCAGCGGTTCGATAAGCCATAGCGTAAAGGGCGTGAAATATGAAAACGGCGCCATCGATATAAAAATATACCGCTACGAACCGAATATGCAAACCTGCGATGAAGCGATATGGCATATAATCGTAGAGCTCGATAAGGCGCATTCTGTCGATTCGGCAGAAAAGATCTCCACAACCGTTTTGCGAGGCTCGGAAACCGACTTTGCTTCTGTGCAAACGGATTTTGCGGAAAAGCTGTTCCGCGAAGCTGTTAAGCAGGACGAGGGTGAAAGCGTTCTCGTTTCGCCTCTTTCGGTTCAGCTTGCTCTTGCAATGACTGCGAACGGCGCAAAGGGCGAAACGCTTTCCGAAATGCAGGCATTGCTCTGCGGTGATTACTTCTTATACGATATGAACGGATATTTCAGCGAATATCTCGATGGGGTTTCGAAGGACGAAAAGCTGAAGATTGCAAATTCGATCTGGATGCGTGACAACGCGGGTCTTACCGTTAAGGACAGCTTTTTGGAGCTGAATAGGAATTACTATCAGGCAGAGCTGTTCAGAAAAGCCTTCGACCAATCCACCGCCGATGAAATAAACGCTTGGGTGGATGAGAATACCAAAGGTATGATAAAGGAAATTGTCGATGAAATCGACCCAAGCGTCGTTATGTATCTTATCAACGCGCTTTGCTTTGAGGATGAATGGGCGTCGCCTTATAATGAATACGATATTCGTAAGGGTGAATTTACCGCCATTTCCGGCGAAAAGCGCGAAGTCGAAATGATGCACTCGGATGAGGGCAAATATATCGAAACGGATAAAGCAAAGGGCTTTGTGAAGGACTATAAGAACAGAGAATATTCATTCGTTGCACTGCTTCCTGATGAGGATACGGACATAAACGATTACATCGCCTCTTTGGACGTTGCAGAAGCGCTCGGTAACGTCAAGAACGAGAGTTGTACCGTGACTATGCCGAAGTTCTCGCTTGGATATTCCGCTTCTCTGAAGGAAACGCTTGCAAACCTCGGTATGCCCGCGGCGTTCGACGGAGGGCGTGCGGATTTTTCACAAATGGCAAGCTCTGCGGAAGGAAATCTCTATATCGGCGACGTTCAGCACAAAACCTTTATTCAGGTTGATGGGCTCGGCACAAAAGCGGGCGCCGTTACCTCGGTGGAAATGCTTCCGGAATGTGCACCTGTTATTAATCACGAAGTAACGCTCAACCGCCCGTTCGTTTATATGATAGTCGATAACGAAACCAATATCCCGATATTTATAGGCGTGCTCAACGATATAAAATAGCAAAAGGAATATTTACAAAGAAGTGCTTGAACGGCACTTCTTTTTTTGCTATAATGCGTGCGGGGTGATAAACATGGAAATATTGCTTGAAGGAATATTGGAAGGAATATTGGAGCTGATTTTAGACGCCTCGTTGGACGCGGCGGGCAATAAGAAGGTGCATTGGTCGATCAGGCTTTTGGCATCGCTCATTTTGCTTGCGGTATTTTCTGCACTTTTAGGCTTGGGCGTGCTGGGCACGTTATATATGGCGAATGAGGGAAATATACTCGGTGCAGTTGCATTGGGGATCGTCTCTTTGTTTATTCTCGTGATTTTTGTTGTTGCGTTGATTCGTAAGCTGCGTGAGATTAAGGCAAAAACCGAATCCGAGATATCGAAGCCCGAAGCGGAATATCAAGGTGAACGCTGGGACCTTTATGACGGGGAAGGAAGGCTTTCGGATATAAAAATAAAACGCGGAGATACAATCCCCGACGGCTTTTATCATTTGGTGTGTGAAATTCTTATAAAACACGCAGACGGCAGTTATCTTTGTATGAAGCGTGCCGCGACAAAGCCGAATTATCCTAATTGCTACGAGGCTACCGCGGGCGGTGCGGCGCTTTGCGGCGAGGATAAATGGCAATGTGTCAAGCGCGAGCTGCGCGAGGAAACAGGGCTTTCCTGCAACAATATTAACGAGCTTTCGATATATCGTGATGAACCGAAGAAAACCGTATATCACAGCTTTTTGGGCATAGTGGATTGCGATAAGAATTCGGTAAAGCTTCAAAACGGCGAAACAGACGGCTATAAATGGTTTTCCGAATCGGAATTTGCGGAATTTTTAAAAAGCGGCAAGGCTATCGACGTGCAGGTAAAAAGGTTCGAAAAGTATTATAAGGAAAAAGGATATATTTAAGCGGTGGCGTAACGCACCGCTTTTTTCATTCCCTCATAAACTGTAACAGGGGAGTGAAAATAATGAAAAAAATAATCGTGCTTTCATCGGTAACCTACGCGCTAAAAGCACAGGAAATATTAAAAAATAACGGTGTATATGCAAATATAACCCGTTCGCGCGCGGTGAAAAGCGTGCGCGGATGCGGTTACGGTATAAGCTTTGATCCCGCACTGACAGAAAAGGTTCAAGCGCTTTTAATAGATTCGGGAGTACCGATTGTCGGGAGCACGGAAGAGAAATGATATACTTCGATAATGCGGCAACGACAATGCCTAAATCAAAAACGGTTATCAACGCTGTTTCGGAAGCGATGAAGCAGTGCGGAAACTCCGGCAGAAGCGGTCATATTTATGCGCTTAAATCGGCGGAAACGGTATATAATTGCCGAAAAAAGCTTGCGAATATATTCAATACGCGCCCCGAATGCGTGATATTCACTTCCTCTGCCACCGAGGCGCTGAATATGGCGATAAAAGGCACAAACCGCGCAGGCGGCGTAACGCTCGTTTCTTCGATGGAGCATAATTCGGTAATGCGCCCGTTGAATTCCTTGCGAAGAAGCGGCGAAACGGTACTGCGGCAGTTTTTTGTAGACGTTAAAAACGATTCGGTCACCTGCGAAAATTTTGCAAGCGTTTCGCGTTCGGCAACCAATATCGTCGTCACTCACGCTTCGAACGTTTGCGGAAAAATATTGCCGATTTCGGAGCTTAAAAGCGTCGCTCCCGAGGACGCGGTTTTTATACTCGACGCATCGCAGACAGCGGGTCACCTGCCGATAGATATAGTAAGGCTTGGGGTTGACATAATATGTATACCCGCGCATAAAGGACTTTGCGGCCCGATGGGTGTCGGCGCGTTGATTATTAATCCGTACAGCGATATTGTTATTAATCCGATTATCGAGGGCGGCACGGGCACGAATTCGAAAACCTTTGAAATGCCCGAGGAATACCCCGAAAGGCTCGAAGCTGGCACGCTTAACGTGGGTGGTATAGCGGGGCTTTCCGCCGCGCTCGATGAATATGCACTTTCGGGCAGGGAATACGAGCTGTTTGATGAGCTTGTCTGTTCTATCAAAGGCAAGGTTGACATAATTACGCACGGCGCACCCGAGGGTAAAAGCCGCGGCAGTTATGTTCCCGTATTGCTTTTTAATAAAAAGGGTGTCGATTGCGAATCGTTTTGCGAAGGTCTTAATGCCCGCGGATTCGCTCTGCGTGCGGGCTTTCACTGTGCGCCGAATGCACACAAAACGTTGGGGACCTACGAAACGGGCGGTGTTCGTCTGTCGCTTTCGAAATTCAATACGCGCCGTGAAATCGAACGCTTTCTTTCTGCGCTCGAATCGTCGGAATAAAAAAATAACCCTTGGTTGCATAATCTATACTTGCAACCAAGGGTTATCTATTTTCTGTCTTGATATCCAACATCATTTTAACCTCTCTGTTCTTAGATTTTTTACCTTTGAATTCTCGCACCGTTACTCTGCCGTTTTTAAGAATTTTTTATCCCGTAAGCGGGACGTCCTTCGGCTTTTGCGGAGTGGGTATTAAAGGTTGTAAGGCGGCGATCCGTTAAAGATTTCGGATCTTACGGAACATAATGGCTAATTCCTCTGTGAAACTCTCTCTATATACTACTTCTTCTTCAACATTCGTTGTGTTTACTTCTTTACCGGACGTGTTATAGACCAAAACTCATTTATGAAAATCAAAGTTTAAAGAAACAGATTAAAGACCTTTATGCTCGTTTTTACCTGTACATTGGACTCACCCTCTCTGTGTCTTTATAATATCACAGAACAATGGCTTTTTCAATACACAAATATCACGAAATGCACTACGAATATTTATCTAAATAGCAGAAAGTTGTTCGGAATGTCAATTTATTGTTGACATTTATATACCGTTGTGTTAGACTAAATACGTTGGGGCGCGAAATTCGCGCCCCGTTTTTTTATTGTTTTTATGATTTGATAAATATACGCTTTCCGTCCGATTGACCCTGTGCGATGCATACTCCGTTTTCGTAAACGGTATATTCGTCGGCGGTGATTTTTATATCGTAGCAGGAATTGCATATACGTATTTTTTCAAGCGTGATTGAATCAAACCCGTTAGGCAGCTTGGGTATAAACGAAAAACCCGTTAGCGATTCGGGCATTATGCCGAACAGACCTTCGGTAATAACGCGCACGAACAGCGCGCTTTCGCCCGAAAGGTGACGTTTTTCTCCTTCGGGGTAGGCTTCGACGGCATAGGGAACTCTGTCGCAAACCAAACGCTTGTGGCAGTAATCGAGAAGCGGCTTGATAATCCTTTCGCCCGCACCTGCGAGAAAGGCGCACTTCATACCGTAAAGCGTGCTTCTGTCCCAAATGGTATCGCTCGTGTTTTCGTTCGAGCGTTCGCAGGTGAGCATACCCTCTTCGGTCCACAAATAAGGCGAAAGCATAGCATCGAGCGTTTCTTCCGCGCGGGTGTTTATTCCCATACAGAGCGGCAGGCATATCCATGCGCGCAGTGTATCGAAGCCCTTGGAATAGCGGTAGGTTTTGAATCCGTGAAGCTCTGCGCCGAAGTAGTCCTCAATCGCGGCTTCGAGCTCGTTTGCTCGGCTTTCATAAAGAATTGCGGTTTCTTCCTCTCCGAGCGAGCGTGCCAATTTCGCGGCGTTCCTCAAGCCGCCGTAGCAAAGGCATGAGGTGGAAAGATTTGCGTATTTATCGGTGGGGAATCTGCCCTCCAATTCATCGGAATCGGAGCGTATGACACCTTCGGGCGTTTTCATTCTTTCGCAGTATTCGGCGCACCATTTTATCGCGCCCCAAAGCTCGCGCGCGGTTTTTTCGTCACCGAGATAAAGGCAAAAGAGCGATCCTCCGTAAAGATACATTGCGGCGTCGCCTCTGTCGCCCGCGCCCTCCCAAATATCGAGCCCTTCGGCGATTATCGACGAGGGCAATCGAGAAAAGGAATCGGACATAAACGGAATATACGCCTTGTATGCGTTTATCGATGCTTCGATAGCCGTTTTGTCTGCCGTCATGGCGAAATGCGGGCCTGCGTATTCGATCTGATCGTTGCACCATATCGCCGCGTAATAAGCGTGACCGCCGGGGGAGTGGTATTTGCCTGTAAGCGTTTCGAAAATGCTTTCACCCGCGCGCAGCTTTGCAAGCCTTGTCATAGTGTCCAACTCGTCGTTGCCGCTGTGCAGAACAAGCGAGCTATCGCAAAGCTCGGCAATGCGTTCTCTGCGCTTTGCTAGCTGTAATCTTCCGTCGGGAATAAGCGGTGTTTCGTTTGCAAGCAGGGTGGAATAGTATATGCCGAAGGTTATACTGCTGTTTGCCTCGAGCCATAAGCCGTCACAGCAATCGTTGCACATGCGTGAAACGTAAACGCCCTTTGTGCCCCTGCCGTATGAATGAATATAGCCGCTTTTGTGGGTTAATTCAAGCTCGATATCGCGCTCGGCGCAAACGGTAATAAGCTCGATTGCGTCCTTGCTTTCGCTTGCGGGGAAAAGGGAGCGTTCTGTGGTGAAGCCGAAATCGGTTTCGCATTTTATGGTAAGAACACCGTCGAAAATAAATTCCTTCGGGTATTCGTTAACAGTTTTTCCGTCGCACACGATACGCGGGCGCTCGGCGTTTGTGATATTAAAGCAATAAGTTGCGTGGGTGTTGTTGGGGATAGTTCGCAGAGCGGGGAAATAAAGCTTGTAATCGAGCGAAAGCAAGCCGTTTTCGTCCACACCGTATTTCGCCCAAAGGTCTGTATAGAGCGCGCTCATTTCGATATCGTCGGAATGCACCTGCCCCTTTTTCACGCGCCATATCAAACCGCCGTTTTCTGTTTTCCAAATCTGTTCTGCCATAATTTTCACCGTATCGCTTTACAAAAGTCTGTATTGGGTGTATTATATAATACAAGAGTATTTTAGTCAAGGAAAAACGCCGTGGATTATATTATAAGCTCGCTTGATGAACTGAATATTGCGATAAAGCATTTCGGCTTTCTTCCGTTTTTCAAAAATGCCGTAAAGGGCTTTTCAATCGAAGAGATGTGCCCTACTGAGCTTTGGTTTACCGAAAAGGACGGACCTTGGGAATGGAAGGGCCCCGCTATTCGCACCGATGAATGCATTTACGGTAAATTTTTCGGCGGAAAGGCGGGCTTTGTCAGCCGCGAATGGATACCCGATTTTGCTAACCTTCGCCGCGACGGATACGATTTCGATTCGCGTTGCGATGACGGGCTGGTTTATTTTAAGGACAAAGAGCTGTTCGAAGCGATAAACGAAAATCCCCCCATTCTTTCGAAGGATTTAAAGTCGATTTGCGGTTACGCAAAGGACGGCAAAAAGGGGTTCGAAACGGTAATAACCCGATTGCAGATGCAAGCCTACGTTTGTGTTGCCGATTTCGTTTATATGCTCGATAAAAAAGGAAACCCTTACGGCTGGGGCGTTGCCGAATACACCACTCCCGAATCGGTGTTCGGGTACGATTTCGTCACTTCGGCATATAAGCGCAAGCCGTGCGAATCGAAGGAATTGATTCTTGCACATTTCGAAACCGTACTGCCCGCATCGCTTGAATCGCTGTACCGGAAATTAATATAAAAATCCTTGGAAACGCTTGATTTCCAAGGATTTTTTCTTTAATTGCTTGCGCCCTCGACAGCTTCCTTCAAATCTTCGTATTCCAAAGCCGCGAAGAAAACGTTCGTTATTTTGCCTTCGCTGTCGAGCACGACGGTATAGGGGTAAGTGCCTCTTCCGCCGAGCGACGAATAATAGCTTTCGTTTTCTTTATCCTGCGCGAAAATTATATTGCTTTCGCTATAATAATTGCCGATATATTCGGGTGCCGTTTCGGAAACCATATTGGTGTGTATTGCGATAACCGTAACGGTTTCGGAATATTCGGTTGCGATTCTGTCGAAATAGGGGAGCTCCTTCACACAGGGGGTGCACCAGGTTCCCCAGAAGTTGATAATCGTTATCTTGCCGGTCTTTATCGGGTTGACAGTGCTTTCGCTTATGCCTTCGGGTGTGATAACGTTGAGGTCTGCGCCGTAGCAAAGCGTTCCAACCTCGTTGCCGTATTCAAGCACGCTGCTTTCTTCGGTGGGGGAAGAGGTCGATTCTTCCTTTTCTCTGCCGTCGTTCCAATAAAAAGCATAGGCGCCGATAAGCAACGCGACCATAAGCACGAAACTTACTGCGCGGGATATAAGCCTTGCTTTGTTCTTTTTGAACTTCGGCTCTTCCTGCTCGATTTCGCTTTTGCGAATAAATATCTGCGAGCCCTTCCAGACTATTGCGTTTGTCGGGCAGACGTCGATACATTCTCCGCAGGAGATACATTCGGCATCGCCGACCTTTTTTATGTCCATTTTGCAATGTGCGATACAGCGGTTGCAGTCAACACATTTTTCGTCGTCGAGCTTTATGCCGAAAAACGAAATTTTGTTAAAAAGCGCGTAGAGTGCACCGAGAGGGCAGACGAACCTGCAGAACATTCTGAAAATAAACACACAGGCGACGAAAAAGCTTACCATAAGCGCGAATTTCCAGGTGAAAAGCGGGCCCAGCATCGAAAAATAACTGTCGTTAACCTTGTTTGCGAGCAGTCCTATACCGCCTTCAAAGGTGCCTGCGGGGCATATATATTTGCAAAAAGCGGGCAGGGGAGTATCGCGGAATGCGTACATTATCGGCACGATAAAAACGAAGAATGCCAGCACGAAGTATTTGAAAAACGATAAAAGCCTTGTCGCCTTGCTTTTTTTGAGCTTGGGAGTTTTTATTTTGAATAAAAGCTCCTGAATAAAGCCGAACGGACAAAGCCAGCCGCAGATCATTCTGCCGAAGAGAATGCAGTAAAGCAAAAGTATTCCGCCGATGTAGAAAAGCGTGCTTTTGTCTGCCGAAAACGAGCCCTGAAGCGAACCGATCGGGCAGGCGCCCACCGCGCCGGGACAGGAATAACAGTTAATGCCCGGTACACATACCTGCTTGGTTGTGCCCTGATAAATATTTCCGGTGGCAAAGCCTTTGACGTTTGCGTTGAAAAGCAGGGCAAAGTATAACTGTATCAGCTTGCGCTTTGTGGGCTTTAAGGATTTTAATTTAAGCAAGAATTTTTTCACAGCCGTCACCCCAATCCTATACATTCGGTGCAGATGTTGACCGCTTTGGTGAGCACGTCTGCCGTGCCGCCGATCACGTAGCCGTAAACGAGCAGAGCGAGCGCGATAATGAGTATCGAAAAGCGTATCGCGGGGGCGATGCTCTTTTTTGCTTTTTCGGGTTCGGGGGCTTCCTTCTTTTCCGCGGCCTTTAAAAGCTCGATTTCGCGTTTTATGCTCTTTTCGTTAAGTATTTCGACAATTATCGCGGAAGAAAAGCAAAGCACGAAGCAGGGAATAAGCAGGTACATTGCCTTTATAACCGAGCCGTTGATATTTTCGAGAGAATAGTTGCGTGCGTTGAGCGCGTAAATGCAAAATACCGCCGCCGCCACAAGCAGAACCGAAAGCAAAATTGCTTTTCCCGTACGGCGCTTTGCACGTTCCCTTTGCACTCGGCTGTCCGCGCATTTTGCGGCGGAAAGTCTTTTAAGAGTGGGAATAAGCGCATCGGCTTTGGGCTTTTCTTCGGTAAATGCGGGAAGAAAAAGCTCTGCAATAAAGCCGATCAAAGCGAGCAACGGGCAAAGAAGCACCGCCGCCGCGATAGGCGCAAAAGTACCGTTTACAAGCTCGCGGGTGTATTCGCCGCTTTCGAAGTATATCGAAAGGCAGGCGGAGATAAGACATATACCCGCGATAACGACCGAAATTGCGGTAAAAATACCGAGCACACGGCGTATTATCGTTGCGTTTTTATCTATCATAGCGTTCCTCACAAAAACAGATAGCGTAATTATACCACAAGCCTGCGCGAAAGTAAATGAATATTAACAAAAAATAAAATATTTCAAATAATTATATAAATATATTGCAATTTTACGTGAAATAGAGTAAAATAGATTGGTTTTATATTTTTATATGTAAATAAATTTCAGAAATACAAGGAGAACACGCGAAACAATGAAAAAAACAAGGATTCTCAAAACGCTCAGAGCGTCTATTTCCGCGTTTACTGCATTGCTGCTTTTGGTAGGCTCGATTATCGTTCCCGCAATGCATATCACGGTTGACGTTTTGGCGGAAGAAAGCGACGGCTATATCAATAAGCTCGATAAGCTGTTCGGTTATTCGCAGTATATCGACAGCTCGGTAATGTTCAAGCTTCCCGAAACCGTCGGTGCGGATCAGGATATTTCGGTGATAATCACCGTCGATAACCCCACCGTGCTCGACGCTTACGAAAAAAGCAATAAGCTTCAGAGCTTTACCGAATATGCACTTTACGGAAACGATGCAAAGGAAATAAAGAACACCGTTTCCGAAAAGAAAAACGAAATGCTCAAAAAGCTCGATAAGAAGGGCATTGCCTATGCAGAGGGCGACGAATATTCAACCGTTCTTTGCGGCTTTGAGCTCGTTATCAAGGGCAGAGATTTCGAAAGCACCTGCAAATCGCTCGGCAAGGGAATGAACGTAATTCTCGGCGAGGAGTACGAAAGATGCGAAACCAAGCTTGTCGAAAACGAAGTCAACGTATTCGATACCGGTATCTTCGACAGCTCGAGCTCGGGATTCGACGGTTCGGGTGTCGTAGTGGCGGTTCTGGATACCGGTCTTGATTCCAACCACACTGCGTTTTCTCCCAATAACTTCACCTCGAACAAGCTCGGTCTTACATACGATGAGGTTGGCGCGGTTATCGCCGATACCTCGGCAAGCAAGCTTGCGGGCGGTCTTACCGTTGATGACGTTTTTATCAACAATAAGGTCCCCTTCGGCTACGACTATGCAGATAACGATTCCGACGTTTATTCGACTCACAACGAGCACGGTACGCACGTTTCGGGCGTAATTGTCGGTAACGACGATACCATTCGCGGCGTTGCTCCCAACGCACAGCTCGTTTCGATGAAGATCTTCTCCGACGTTATGGACACCGCAAGATCCGCGTGGATACTTTCCGCGCTTGAGGACTGCGTTGTTTTGGGCGTTGACGTTATTAATATGTCGATCGGTACCGCTTGCGGCTTCTCGCGCGAGAGCGATGAAGAAAAGCTCAACGGTATTTACGACAGAATCCGTGCCGCAGGCATCAGCATGGTCGTTGCGGCTTCCAACAGCTATTCTTCGGCATACGGCTCCGAAGCAAACGGTAATCTGGGCTTGACCTCGAACCCCGATACCGGTACGGTCGGCTCTCCTTCCACCTACGAAGGCGTTATGTCGGTTGCTTCTATCAGCGGTGTCGAAACACCCTATATCCTTTACGGCAACACGATTGTATATTTCATCGAATCCTCCGATGCATCGGGCGAGGAAAATAAATTCTTCGATACGCTTTTGGGCGATAAGGATACGATCGATATGGAATACGTCGTCATTCCCGGTGTCGGCAGAAGCGCAGACTATACGGGTATGGACGTAGCGGGCAAGATCGCACTCGTGCGCCGCGGCTCGAACACCTTCGAAGAAAAGGCAATGATCGCACAGCAGCAGGGCGCGGCAGGTATCATCATCTACAACAACGTTTCGGGTGATATCAAAATGAACGTCGGCGATGCGACTCTCGCGGTTTGCTCTATCTCGCAGGACGACGGCGAAATGCTCGCAAAGGGCAACGGTGTTCTCCGTATCGGCAGAAGCCAGACCTCCGGTCCCTTTATTTCCGACTTCTCTTCTTGGGGTCCCACTCCCGACCTCCGCTTGAAGCCCGAAATCACCGCACACGGCGGCAGTATTCTTTCGGCTGTAACCGGCGGCGGCTACGACAGACTTTCGGGTACCTCGATGGCGTGCCCCAACCTTTCGGGCGTTGTCGTGCTGTTAAGACAGTACGTTGTCGAAAACTTCCCCGAAATCGCAAACGATAACGTTAAAGTAAATGCAATGGTGTTCTCGCTTATGATGTCCACCGCGGATATCGCGCTCAACACCAACGGCTTGCCCTACTCGGTAAGAAAGCAGGGTGCAGGTCTTGCGAATCTCCTTAATTCGATAAATACCCCCGCATATATCACCACCCGCGATAAAAACGGCAACGTTATGGATAAAGCCAAGCTCGAGCTCGGCGACGACCCCGAAAAGCGCGGCGTTTATGAAATGACGTTTACCGTAAATAACTTCGGTGACGAAACCGTTTCCTATGACCTCGGCGCATACGTTATGACCGAAGGCGTTAGCGAAACCAAGACCGCCGCAGGTAAAACCACCGTTACCGAGGAAGCGTATATCCTCGACGGTGCAACCATTACTCTTACAAGCAACGATAATCAGGGCGGTCATATCAAGGGCAAGGAGGTAACCGTTTACGCGGGCGAAAGCCTCGAGGTAACCGTTACCGTAACGCTCGGCGCGGAAGATAAAAAGTATCTCGACGAATCCTTTAAAAACGGTATGTACGTTGAAGGCTTCGTAACCCTCACCGCAGACAGCGGCACCGAAATTGACCTGAGCGTTCCTTATCTCGCATACTACGGCGACTGGACCGTTGCTCCTCTCTTCGACCTCACCTATTACGATACCAATGCAGACGAGCTCGACGATGGTATCGATGAAGAGGATAAGATCAAGGCAGACGCATATCCCACCCGTCCCGTCGGCGGTGTAAGCGACGACTACGTAAGCTACCTCGGCTCTTATTACTTCCTTCAGGATTCGAAGGATATGGTAATTTCGGCAAACGAAAATTATATCGCACTCTCCAATCAGGAAGGCTCGGTGCACTCGCTCAGATTTGTTTGGGCAGGTATGCTCCGTAACGCCGCGAAGATAGATATATCTATCACAAACGCAACTACCGGCGAGGTTATATTCACCAAAACCGAAACCGACGTAAGAAAATCTTACAGCGACGGCGGCGCTTCGATCTATCCCGCAAACGTCAAGATCGAATTCGATACGACCGAATACAATCTCGCAAATAACAGCGAATATATCGTTAAGCTTGTCGGCTATCTCGATTACGGCGACGGCGGACTTGCAACCAACGAAAACAACGTGTTTGAATTCCCGATGACTATCGACTTCGAAGCACCTACCGTAACGGGAATCGAATATTACTACAAGTACGATAAAACCCTTAACAAAAACCGTCTTTATGCCGACGTGCTTATCTATGATAACCACTATTCGATGTCCGCACAGATCGGCTACGTAGGTATGGGCGAAGACGAAAACGGCAACCCCACCCCCGAATTGAAGGCGTTCGAGCAGTATATGACCCCCGTTTATTCCGAACGCAACAGCACCACTCGCGTAACCTATGAGCTTACCGATTACCTCTACGATATCAAGAACAACGCAAATAATAAAAACAGCTTTGTTCTCACCGTATACGACTACGCGCTCAACTATGCGACCTATGAAATAGGACTCCCCGATGATTTCACCGAGTTTTATTTCGAAAGCCTCGAGGACGGACTTACTCTCTCTCCCAACGAGGTATATACGCTCGCTCCCACCGTGTTGCCCTATACCCAGTGGTCCGAGCTTCTTGAATACGCTTCCTCGAAGCCCAGCGTTGCAAGAATAGTCAACAACAAAATCGTTGCGGTTGCTCCCGGCAGTGCGATAATCAAGGCACAGGACCCCAACACCAACGAAAGCGTAACCTTTACCGTTACCGTTCTCGATGAAAACGATGAAGGCTATCAGAGATTCGATAAGCCCGTTGTAGACGTCTTTACTCTCGACGGATATCAGACCATAAAGGCTTACTACGTTATCGATAACGAGGAAAAGGATATCGGCGATAACGGAAACATAAACTTCTTCGAAGGCAATTTCCATCTTGCGCTTTATCCCTCCGAATGTGTACGCCTTAACTATTCGCTCGATGCATATTTCCCCAAGAATACCACCGTCGTATTCGAATCGAGCAACGAAAATATTGTCAAGATCGATGCAACCGGCGCGGTAACCGGCGTTGCCGAAGGCTTTGCTTCGGTAACCGTAAAGGTTCTGCTCGATAATCAGAGCACCTATTATTCCGAAACCGTTTCGGTAGAGGTAAAGGACCCCTATATCACCACCGGCGCGAGCCTTACCCACTATTACGGTAACGGCGGCTCGGTAGTTATTCCCGAAAGACTCAATCTTCGTGAAATCGGTCAGTTCGCGTTCTCGAACTTCGAATACATAATGAAAACAGCCGAAGAGCTTGCATTCGACGATGCCGAAACCTCGAAGGCTTGGTTTATCGGCGATAACACCATTACCAAAGTGGTTATCCCCGAAGGCGTTGAAAAGATCAACAGCTACGCCTTTGCGAACCTCACCGCGCTCGAGGAAATCGTTCTCCCCTCGACGATGCGTTCTATCGAATACGGCGCATTCTATAACTGCGTATCGCTCAAGAAGATCACCTTCAGCGGCGAAAACAATCTTCAGATCATCAGCCAGAACGCTTTTGAAAACTGTAATCTTAGCGGCTCGCTCGAATTGAGCTCGGTCTGCGTGATTTCCGATTACGCCTTTGCTGGCAACAGAAATCTCGAAAATATCACCCTTCCCGAATCGCTTCTTTCTGTCGGACAGTATGCTTTCGCAGGCTGTAAAAAGCTTAACAACCCCGTTATCAAGTCCGATAAGGTAAAATACGGCGCGTACGCCTTTACCGATTGCGAATCGATTACCGAATTCTACGTGAACTCTTCGGTTCTTCCCGAAGGTATGTTCTATGAATGCGAAGCACTCACAAAGGTAACCGTCGGTCCCGACGTAAAGGATATCGGCGCGTTCGCGTTCAGAGATACAAAAGTAAACGAATTCTCGGTAGCATCCGGCAATACCGCGTATAAGGTGCAGAACGCAAGCACGATTGTTTCTGCAGACGGCAAAACTCTTATCGCGGTTGCACCCTCCGTCAGCGGCGAATATACCGATGCGAATATAACCGTTGTCGGCAAGGGCGCATTCTCGCACAACACAAGGATCAGCTCCGTTGTAATGAACAACGTAACCTCTGTCGGCGATTACGGCTTTGCTTCTAACCGCAGCCTCGTTTCCGTAACTCTCGGCAAGCTCACCAAAATCGGCGAATACGGCTTCTTCGAAACCTCGCTCACCGCAATGCCGAGCTTCGATGCGGAAACCAAGATCGGTAAATACGCATTCTCGTTCACAAAGCTCACCGAGGTAAATATACCCGATAATGCAACCGTTGAAGAGGGTACGTACAGCGAATGCACCGACCTTGCAACCGTAGTTATCGGCAACAACGTAACTGTCGGCAAATACGCCTTCAGCATGAACAAGGATAACGCGTTTAAGGTAGTTCAGTATACCGAAAACGATCAGAAGCTCTTCCGCTATGAATTCTCCTCGCCGCTTACCTCGCTTACAATCGGCGAAAATGCAAATATCGGCGAATCGGCGTTCTTGAATGCCGCAAGTCTTGAAACCGTAACGCTCGGAAGCGGTGCGGTGCTCGGCAAGCAGGCGTTCTACAATGCGTCCTCGCTCAAAAACATCGATCTTTCGAAGGCTGTTTCGATCGGCGACTATGCTATCTCCGGCGACGTTTATTACGCCTGCCTCGATGAAAATATGACCGTTTCGGCAATCAGCCCCGAAGGATATTACCTCTATACCTACCACGCACCGCTTGTCGAAAGCATCGATATTTCCTCGGCAGAAAAGATCGGCGAATATGCATTCTCGTATTGCCGTAATCTTGTCGACGTAAAGCTCGGCGAATCGATCAAGACCATTCCCGAATATGCGTTTGCGGGCTGTGCTTCGATCAAGAATATCAATCTCGAAAATATCGAAAGAATCGACGGCTATGCATTTATGGAATGCGGTCTTGAAAATATCGATATTTCGGGTGCGACCGAAATCGGCGAATACGCTTTCGTTTCCAACAGACTTTTGGCAAGCGTTAAGCTCAATCCCGAAGCAAGCAAGATCGGCGAAGGCGCGTTTGCGTACTGCGATCCTCTTGCAAATGTTGAAAATCTTTCCGCTGTCGAAAAGATAGGCGATTATGCGTTTGCATACACCGCGATAACCGAAGCAGACCTTTCCGGCGCGGTATCGATAGGCATAAACGCATTTATGAAGGAAGAGGTAACTCCCTTCAAGGTAACTCTCGGAGAAAAGCTCGAGCATCTCGGAGATAACCCCTTCGCAATGTGCGTGATCGAGCCCTTCTTCAAAAAGACCGTAGAGGAAATTAACGGTCACGAGCTCGATTCTATCACCTATACCTACGATATTACCGATAAGGTTAAGGTAATCGACGGCTCGCTCTATTACAAAAACGTCAACGGCTATGAGCTTATCACCTATGCGGGTATCGACCACAGCGATGCGACCGTGGCAGAGGATACCGTTCGTATATCCGCTCTCGCCTTTGCGGGCAGTAAGGTCGAAAGGATCAAAATGCCCTATACCACCACGGCTATCGGTCACAAGGCGTTCTTTGCCTGCGACGAGCTCGAAATAGTTATCTTCGGCAGCTATAACGCGCCTATATTCGAAGAGGAATTCGATCCCAAGTATTACGAATCTCTCGAGCATATACCCGGTAGCGGCGATTACGGAAGCTACGTTGATTACGAAGGCAACGAAATTGCCATAAACGGTATGGGACTCGTGCCCTACTTTATGTGGAACGCAACCGGCTCTATGTATTCGAACGTATTTTACGGTGCGAACTTTGTGGATTATATAGGCTACGTCGAAGAAAAGCTTATAATGGTACACCCCGTAAACGGTATCGGTTACGATTCCTATATTTGCGACCAGTATTTCGATTACCGTATCGAAGGACCTGCCGCACCCGATAAGATTACCGTTGCGGCGATAAATGCAATTAAGCTTATCCCCGAACGCGTAACCTACGAGGATAAAGCAATCGTTGAAGCGGCTCGCGCGGCTTACGATAAGATCGCAACAATGGAACAGATGGCTCTCGTTTCCAACTATTCGCTTCTCGTTTCGGCAGAACAGCGTATTGCCGCTCTTGCTCCTGCCGGCGACGAACAGAACGGTAACACCGCATCGGGCGGCAGTGGCGGCATAATAGCGTTCTCGCTTATATTCATTGCCGCATTTGTCGGATTTGTGGTTTACCGCAACCGTAAAGAAAAGAATTAAGGAGGGCGGCGTTAAAAATATGAAAGCCATAAATATAAAGGCGTTGACCTTCCTTGTGATACTGCTTACAGCCCTGATTTTTTCGGGCTGTAAGGCAGATCCTACACCGTACGAAAATAACAATGCCGACGGATATACCGTGAGCGTCAGATACGATGCAAACGGAGGACTTTTCACAACGAACACCTATTCGATAGTGGATTCTTACGATCTTTCGGCGCTTCCGACCAACGCTAAGGGCAATGCCGAAATAGCATTGCTTGCTCCCGACAATTCCGCCCGCGGAAACGACGCGTTCACCGCAGTGAACAACGGATATTTCCTCGCTGGGTGGTATACCGAAAGGATAGAAGGCAGCGATGAGCACGGCAATACCGTTTACAGCTATGCAAACAAGTGGGACTTCGAAAACGGCGTGCTCGAGGTAGATAAAAGCAAGCAGTATTTTTCTGAAACCCCCCTGCTTACTCTTTATGCGGCGTGGGTACCGCTGTTCCAAATAGAGTTCGTCACCCTCGGCGGTGAAGTGCTCGGCTCTTACCGCTTCGACCCGACTGTCGAAACCGAATTCAAGCTCCCCGAATGGAGCGAAGAAAGCGGCAAGATGGAAATGTATAAATTCCCCGAAAAGAAGGGTTATACCTTCGATAAGGCGTATTTAAAGGCAACCGATAAGGAACCGATAAAGGCAGACACGATTGTCCATCACGGTGAGATCGATTATTCTAACGCGACTGCGAAAAATCCGAATATGAAGATCTATATCGAATGGCTTGAGGGCGAATGGTATCACATATACAACGCCGAGCAATTGATCGATAACGCAAGCCTTACCGGCAATTATGAAATCTGCGCCGACCTCGATTTCGAAGGCAAAATATGGCCTACCGTATTTATGTACGGCAACTTCGAGGGAAGCATAAAGGGTAACGGTCATACCTTTAAAAACATCGACATTGTTCAAACAAACAATTCAAAGGTAAACGCAGGTCTGTTCGGTAATATCACCGAAAATGCAAGTATTTCGGATATCACCTTCGAAAACCTTTCGTTTACGATAAAAGCCGGCACACGCGTAGTCGGCACAAGCTACGGCGTGTTTGCGGGTACTCTGTCGAATAACGCACAGCTTTCAGGCATAAAAATAACCGACAGCACGCTAAAGATCGATTCCTCCTGCTACTTCGGTGCAGACGAATATTCGATCGGCTTGGTGTGCGGTATGGGTAACAGCGATTCTGTTGAAAGCTACGAAATAGACTGCGTTGCGGTAGGCGATGAGCCCGAAAAGCTTATTATCTCGGTCGATGGCAACGAAGTTACAGTTGAATTCAAAGAATAAAAAATAAATTATATAAAGGTGCAAAAAATGAAAACAAGAATTCTTTCGCTCATCCTGTGTGCATTTATGTGCATAGGTGTGTTTGCGGGATGCTCCGGCAGCGGCGCAGATGCAGACGCATTCGTTATTATGACAGAACAGCTCGACGGCTTGTTCAACCCCTTCTTCTATACCTCTGCACCCGATGGCACCATCGTGTCGATGACACAGATCGGTATGCTCGGCTCCAAATACGAAAACGGCGAGGTTAAGGTCGCATACGGCGAAAACGAAGCTGTTGTCGTAAAGGACTACGACGTTGTGGAAAACGGCGGTAAGACCGTTTATACCTTCGTTGTTAAAAACGGCATTAAATTCTCCGACGGTCAGCCTCTCACCATGGAGGACATTCTCTTTAACTACTACGTATATCTCGACCCCGTTTATACCGGCTCGAACACCCTTTATTCCACCGATATCGTAGGTCTTGCAGAATACAGAACACAGACTATCGGTTCCGCTTCCGACGACAGCGATAACCTTATCGCTTCGCAGGCTGCTTCGCGTGCAAACGCACGTATCAACGAGCTTATCAACCTCTTCAATTCCGAAATCAAGGCTTCTGCCACAAAGGAAGTAAGCTACGAAGCAATGAAGAGCGCGATTGCTTCCTATTCTGTAAGCAACGGCTACAAAACCGCTATTTCCAATAAACCCGAAGAGGTTTCCAACAAGAATCTTTTAGAGGACTACGAATACGCGCTCAAGCTCTTTAAGGAAGAGCTCGAAACCGACTATACCGGCGCGCAGGAATCCTATATCGACGAGCCTTATAAGTCCCACGAGGAATTCAAGGACGAAATCTTCTGCTTTATGTATACCGAAGGCTACGTTGAAGTTAAGTATGCCGAAGGCGCAGACGGCAAGAAGGATCACACCCGTATCGAAAGCCTCACCCCTGCATATCCCGCTTCTATCACCACCAAGGAAGCGGCAATCGATTACATTTATAACGATAAAATCGCACGCGAGCTCAATATAATTCTTCAGTATTGGGCAACCGCGGCTACCCTTAATACCGAATTCACCGCAAAGGCAAAGGAAGTAATCCTTCACGAAAACGTTGCCGATGACGGCACTCTCGCAGTAAAGAATATTTCGGGTATCGTTTCGCTCGGTCATACCGATAAAGCGGGCAGCACCGTTACCGTAAACGGCAATTCCTATAAGGTTGCTTCTGCTCATAACGCAGACGGCACCGTTGTAAACGCAGACGAATACGACGTTCTTCAGATCACCATCAACGGCGTTGACCCCAAGGCTATCTGGAACTTCGCTATCACCGTTGCTCCCCAGCACTACTACGGCGAGGGAAGTAAGGTCGGCGTGGATATCGCAAACAATAAGTTTGGCGTTGAATTCGCAAGCTTCGACTTTATGACCGATATTATTCAGTCCACCAGAAATATCAAGCTCCCCATGGGCGCAGGCGCATATAAAGCAACCAACACTCAGAACAGCGACACCCCCTCCGAAGGCGACTTCTACACCAACAACGTTGTATATTTCAAGGCTAACAATAACTTCAATACCGTAGGCGAAGGTATCGAAAACGCGAAGATCGAAAAAATTCGCTATCAGGTAGTAAGCTCCGCAAACGCAATCGCCGCTTTGGAAGAGGGCAACGTTCACTATATCTCTCCCGCACTTACCCCCGATAACTTCGAAAAGCTCGGCAACCTCGCTTCGAAGGGTATGGTAACCCTTACCGAAGATCAGCTCGGTTACGGTTATATCGGTATCAATGCCGCAAAGGTAAACGATATCAACCTTCGTAAAGCAATTATGTGTGCAATGAACACCTCGCTCGCTATCGACTATTACCGCGCAGGTACCGCAGAACAGATCTTCTGGCCTATGTCGAAGGTAAGCTGGGCATACCCGAAGGGAACCGACGCGACCGATAACGGCCACGACTATCCGCCTCTCGGCGCCTTCAGCGAAGATATTGCAAAGAAGAATATCGAAAAGTATATGCAGGCTGCAGGCGTAAGCGCAGGCGACTCTGCACTCAAGGTTAAGTTCACTATCGCAGGCTCGAGCCTTCAGGATCACCCGACCTATAAGGTATTCCGCGATGCAGCGGCGCTTCTTAACGGTATGGGCTGGGACGTTGAAGTGGTTTGCGATACTCAGGCACTTACCAAGATCAATACCGGCTCGCTCGAGGTATGGGCAGCGGCTTGGTCCTCTGCACTCGACCCCGATCTTTATCAGGTATACCACAAGGATTCTACCGCTACCAGCACACTCGCTTGGGGCTATAACTACTTGAAGACCAGCGGCACCGCAGAAGAAACCCAGATTCTCGATGAATTGAGCGACCTTATCGACAGAGCGCGCGAAACCAACGATCAGTCTGTACGCGCAAATCTTTATAAGGATGCAATGTCGCAGATTCTCGATCTCGCAATCGAGCTTCCCGTATATCAGAGAAGTGTGCTTTATGCATATAACTCCAAGGTTATTTCTTCCGAAAGCCTTCCCGCAGAATCCGAGCTCAACCCCTACTCCTCGCCGCTCGACCGCATTTGGGAAGTTGAATTTGCAAAATAAAACGGAGTAGCAAATGCTTAAATATATTATAAAACGACTGCTCATGTCCGTTCTTATACTGTTAGGCGTTTCGATGATTATTTATTTCCTTATCCGCCTTATGCCCGTTGATTTTATTCAGGATAAAATCAATGCGATAAACCAAGGCGGCGCAACCGTTAGCGAAGAAACGGTAAACGCCATGTATGAAATGTACGGATTGGGCGATAACAGCTTTTTCGGCATTTTAAAAGGCTATTTCAGCTGGCTCGGCGCGCTTGCTACCTTTGATCTCGGTACAAGCTTCGTTTATGCCCGCCCCGTTGCCGACGTTATTTTCGAGCACATGGGAATATCCTTTGCAATCGCACTTATCGCAACCGTGTTCGAATTTTTAATCGCTATTCCTCTCGGTATCACGGCGGCGACACACCAATACAGCTTCCGCGATTATCTTGTAACGGTTCTCGTTATGATAGGTATTTCGCTCCCGTCGTTCTTCTTCGGGCAAATGCTTAAGGACTTTCTTGCGCTAAAGCTCGGGTGGTTCCCCGCTTCGGGCTTGGTCAACGCGACCGCCTCGAATACGGGTATGGCGCTTCTTATTGACTATGCAAAGCACTGCTTCATTCCCATACTTACCATAGTAATCCTTTCTATCGGCGCGAGAATGAGAATGACAAGAACGAATATGCTTGAGGTTATGAATTCCGATTATATCCGCACAGCACGCGCAAAAGGCTTGAAGGAAAGCGTGGTTATCAACAAGCACGCTTTCCGCAACACCCTTATTCCTATGGTTACTTCGCTTGCGGGGCTTTTGCCCTCGCTCTTCTCGGGCGCGATCATTACCGAGCAGGTATTCGACCTGCCCGGTATCGGTAACATTGCACTCGACGCGATGAACCGCGGTGATATTCCGTTTATAATGGGCTACAATATGTTCCTTGCGCTGTTAAGCGTTATCGGCGTATTGCTCGCCGACCTTATGTACGGTATAGTTGACCCCAGAGTAAAATTAGAGTGAGGAGGCATTTAAAGTGGAAGAACAAACCAAAAAAGAAGAAATTCTCGAAACCGAAGACACCGAAGTGCCTCTCGATAAAAAAGTAAGACTTATGTCCCCGACCCGTATGGTCGTTCGCAGATTTTTCCGTTCGAAGCTCTCTATTGTCGGGCTTATAATGGTAATCAGCCTTTTCCTGTTCAGCTTTGTCGGCCCGTTGGTATATACCGAATGGGGCGAAATCGAGCTTGATGAAAGCGGCAAAACCGAATATTCGGTTTCTCAAACGACCTACAAGGTAAACGGCAGGGAATACGTGGTTCGTCAGACCACCGAAAAATCCTTGAAGGACAATTTCCTTGCGCCCCCTTCCGCAGAGCATTTGCTCGGCACCGATAACGAAGGCTACGATATTTTCGTAAGACTTATGTACGGCGGCAGAATATCGCTTATCGTAAGCTTTATCGCGGTATTCCTTATCACGATACTCGGCGTGCTTATGGGCGGTATTGCGGGCTTTTTCGGCGGCGCGATAGATAATATAATAATGCGTATTTGCGACGTTCTTATCTGCTTGCCCGGTATTCCGATCTTGCTTATTATAAGCACTATATTGGACGCATCGGAAATAGACGCAAAATACCGTATTTATCTGCTTATGATTTATCTTACCTTTATTTCCTGGCCCGGTACCGCAAGACTTGTAAGAGGTCAGATCCTCTCGCTTCGTGAGCAGGAATATATGGTTGCGGCAGAAGCTATGGGCTATTCCGCACCGCGTAAGATTTTCAAGCATCTCGTTCCCAACGTAATGCCTCAGCTTATCGTTCAGATGAGTTTAAGCCTCGGCAGTATGATTCTTTATGAAGCAACGCTTTCTTACCTGAATCTCGGCGTAAAAGCGCCCTATGCCGCTTGGGGTACGATGATAAACATTATTTCTACAAATCAGGACATTTTGCAGAACCATTTAAACGTTTGGGTACCCGCAGGTATTTGTATCGTTATTGCGGTGCTCGGATTCAACTTTATCGGCGACGGTCTGCGTGATGCACTTGACCCGAAAGCGAGGCGTTAGCTTATGAGTAAAAAAAGCAATCATCTTTCGGGCAAAGAGGTACGCGCTATTGCAAAGGAAAACAAGCGTATTATCAGATCCTTGGAAGCATATAAAAACCGTAAGGCAGATGAATCCGAATACCTCGGTCACATGTCCGATCCCAACAATATTCTCGAAATCGATAACCTTCATACCTATTTCTTCACCGAACAGGGTGTGGTAAAGGCGGTAAACGGCGTTTCCTTCAATATCCCCAAAAACACCACTGTCGGCGTTGTGGGCGAATCGGGTTGCGGTAAATCGGTTACCAGTATGTCGGTTATGCGTCTTATTCAGGGTCCTGCGGGACAGATATACTCCGGCAGTATCCGCTTTAATGCAAAGGAAGATTCGGGCGAAACAAAGGTATTCGATATTGCGAAAATGCCTATCCGCGATATTCACAAAATACGCGGTAACCAGATTTCGATGATCTTCCAGGAGCCTATGACGAGCCTTAATCCCGTGTTCACGATAGGTCAACAGCTCGATGAAGTCAGCTTTATCCACGATCCGAACGCGACAAAGGAATCCGCAAAGGCGAAATCGATCGAAATGCTCGAGCTTGTCGGCATTGCAATGCCCGAACGTGTTTATAACGCCTTCCCTCACGAGCTTTCGGGCGGTATGCGTCAGCGTGTTATGATCTCGATGGCGCTCGCAAGCAATCCCAGATTGGTCATTGCCGATGAACCCACCACCGCGCTCGACGTTACCATTCAGGCGCAGATACTCGATCTCCTGCGCGATCTTAAAACCAAAATCGACGGCTCGATAATGCTTATCACTCACGATTTGGGCGTTATTGCCGAAATGGCGGATTACGTTGTGGTTATGTATGCGGGACGCGTTATCGAAAGAGGTCCTGTGGACGAAATATTCCACAATCCTCTGCACCCCTATACCGTTGGCTTGCAAAAATCAAAGCCCACGCTCGAATCGGACAGCGAAACGCTGTTTAATATCCCCGGCAACGTGCCGAACCCCGTAAATATGCCCAACTATTGTTATTTCAAGGAAAGATGCTCGCAATGCACCAAAAGGTGCTCGGGCGATTACCCCGGAATGATCGAGGTAACCCCCAACCACTTCGTTGCCTGCCATCTTTACGGAGGGGAGGAAGAATAATGTCAGAAAATCTTACAAAAAAGGACCTCTGCTCCGAAACAATACTCGAGGTGCGTAATTTGCGTAAATGCTTCCCGTTAAAGAAAACCGTAACGGGCAAGGTGACGCAGGAGCTGATCGCTGTCGATGACGTTTCGTTTTCGCTCAAGGCGGGCGAAACGCTCGGTATCGTAGGCGAATCGGGCTGCGGCAAAACCACTTTGGGCAGAGCGATACTTAAATTGCATCAGCCCACGAGCGGCAGAATTATTTTCGAGGGTAAGGATATTACCGATTATAATTCAAAGCAAATGCGTGATATACGCAAAGAAATGCAGATAATCTTTCAGGACCCCTATTCCTCGCTTCCTCCGCGAAGCACGGTAGGCGGCATACTTTCGGAGCCTGTTGAGGTACACGGAATTGTACCGAAGGAGCAGGTGAAGGATTACGTGCTCGATCTTATGACAAAATGCGGCTTGCGCGATTACTATTACGAACGCTATCCTCACGAATTTTCGGGCGGGCAAAGACAGCGTATTTGTATCGCACGCGCGCTTTCGGTAAAGCCCAAGCTTGTTATATGCGACGAGCCCGTTTCCGCACTCGACGTTTCTATTCAGGCGCAAATAATCAATCTTTTAAAACAGCTCCAGAACGAACTTAATCTTACCTATATTTTTATTTCCCACGATCTTTCGGTGGTTAAGTTCATATCCGATAAGATAGGCGTAATGTATTTGGGCTCGATGGTCGAATTCGGCAGCAAAGCGGATATTTTCTCGAATCCGCTTCATCCCTATACAAAAGCACTCTTCTCGGCTATACCGCACCCCGATCCCGATGTGAAAATGAACCGTATAATATTGAAGGGAGATATACCCTCGCCCGCAAATCCCCCCAAGGGCTGTCGCTTCCATACGCGTTGCCCCCACGCGACAGATATTTGCAGAGAGGTTACCCCCGAATATAAGGATTACGGTAACGGCCACTGTGCAGCTTGTCATTTGCTTGGCTGATATATTTATATAATAAGGAAGAACCGATGAGCAAGAAAAAAGCGAAAAAGGAAAAAATAACCTATATTGACGACGGACGCACTATTGTTGATATGTCGAATTTTCAAGGCGGGCGCAAATGGTATAGGCAGGGCACAAGCTCAAGCGTGAAGGATATTTGGAAAACCTATTGGAGCGCTACGAGAATGATGCTCAAGCCCACTCTTGTTGCAATAGCTTTCCTTGTTGCCGCGTTTCTTATTATAAGTATTTTATTTTACCTGATGTGATATCAAGTATAAAAGGAGAATGAAGATGAAAAACAGAAAAACGCCTTTCAGAAGCCTGTTTTCCAAAGCGCTTTCCTGTGTTCTGGTTGCTGTTATGCTTGTTGCCTGCCTTGCTTCCTGCAACGGCGGCACGACAGTAGAGGAAAGCTCTGCTGAACAGTCATACGGCGAAACCACTACATATTCGGTAAGCGTTCAGACTGCAGGCGGTATGGTAATGTCGGAGCTTGACGTATATATTTACAGCGGTTCCGATCTTGCGGAAATGAAGGATTTTGCAAAAACCAATGCAGAAGGAACGGTTACCTTCAGCCTTCCTAAAAACGATAATTACGCTATTGTGGTTTCGGGCGCACCGAAGGGCTACAAGGTTAATGCAAGCTACGGCTTTGTCGGAACAAACGCAACGATCGTTCTCGAATCGGAGCTTATTACCGACGGCGAGCTTTCGAGCGCAACCATTACGCTCGGCAGTGTGATGTACGACTTCACCGTTATGAAGCCCGACGGAACCGAAATTACTCTTTCCGAGGTTTTGAAAACCAAGAAAATGGTAATGCTCAACTTCTGGTATACCACTTGTACGTGGTGTCTTGAAGAGTTCCCCCTTATGAACGAAATTTATGAGGATTACAAGGACGAAATCGAAATCATCGCGATCAATCCGCTCGAAGACAACAACGCCGTAAAGGGCTTCCAGAGCCAGCACGGTCTTAACTTCCCGATGGCAGCTTGTCCTTCCTCGTGGTCTGCGGTATTCGGCGTTCAGGGCTATCCCACCTCGGTGTTTATCGACCGTTACGGTACGGTATGCCTTATCGAATCGGGTGCGATAACCAGCAAGCGTCCCTTTATAAGCGCGTTCGACCACTTTACCGCCGAAAACTATAAGCAGATGCTTTGTGTTAACGGTATTGGCGATCTCGTAACTCAGATCGAGCCCACCTATGAAATGCCCTCGTCCGAAGAAATCGGCGAGCTTATCAACAGCGGCGATATCGAAGTAACCTACCGTCCCGAAACCGAGGACGAAAACGCAGAATTTATCTGGCCCTTTATTCTCGATAAAAAGCTCGATAAGGACTGCATAAAGGCTTCGAATATCGGTATCGATTCCTCTTATGCGATAATCTATGCCGACGTTACGCTCAAAAAAGGTCAGGCTATTGCGTTTGATTACCTCGCTTCCTCCGAAAGATTTTCCGATATTCTTTACGTTATCGTAAACGGCGACGATATTTTCCAGATATCCGGCGCAGATGCAAACGAGCTCTGGAAAACCTGCTATCCCTGCGTTGCAGAGGAAGACGGCGTATATGAGCTTGCTCTCTGCTTCTTTAAGGACAGCGACACCGCCGAAGGCGACGATACGGTATATATTTCCGATTTGCGCGTTGTCGAAAAGGATGATATCGACGTAGATACCTACCTCCCGCGTGAAGTCGCAACCGTTGAAAACGGCTTTGACTATACCTATGCCGAAATCGTATTCAACGAAAAGGACGGCTATTATCACGTAGGCTCCGCAAACGGTCCTCTTCTTCTTGCAAACCTTATGAATTACAGCCAGTTCAACGAAGAAGAAACGGTTTACGACATCGTTTATAACGGCAATGCAGATAAAGACGGCGTAAGCCTTTACAATAAAAAAGAAGACGGCGGCAAGGGAATGGTCGATTACTTCTCCTTTGCTTCGAACTCCTCGCTTAACGGTATATGCACCGTAAACGCAGAGCTTGCCGAAATGTTAAAGCAGGTTGCAGAGGTTGCGGGCTTTAATGCCGATGACGAAAACGAATGGCTCAAGATATGCGTATATTACGAAGCATTCGGTCCCAACGGCACACAGCTTCAGGATCCTATCAAGGGTCTTGCTCCCTTCTCGGCATATACAACCGTGCTCGGCAAGGACAAAAAAGAAAATTGCTTCTATTACGACAGAGCAATCATTCCCCGCGGACTTCTTTCCGAATTTATCCCCTCTAAATCCGGCGTATACCGCTTCACCAGCAAGAGCGATTACAAGGACGGTATCGATGCTTGGATACTTAACGCAAACCGCGAAGTAATTTATACCTACGAGCACGATGAAAGAATGTATAACGACGACATCAACTGCTCTATCGTATATTATATGGAAGCGGGAACTCCTTATTATATCAATATGGCGTTCTGGGACGTTTATGCTACCGGCGAAATCAACTACGACGTTGAATTTTTGGGCTCCTCTTACAAGCTGTTCAGACTTTGCGCTCCCGGCTACTTCACCTATGACAGCGATGAAACGGGCGACGTTATGTATGATATTATTTCCGGCGGTATCACTCCCGTGCTCAAGGACGGCAAATATTACGAATCCGAGCACAACAGCCTTATCTACGTAGATTTCACCGGCATCACTCCCGTTTTCGACCGTTCGATAGTCGAAATGATCGAAATCGGCGGCTTCGACTTCAGCAAGACCGAAACCGACGGCGAAATACTCGCATATCTGGCACAGCACGATAACGATGTGGAAAAGACCAACGAATATCTTAAAAAGCTCTGGGGCGACGAATACGACGCAAACGCAGAGGTTTATCAGATCGAAGACGTTTTCGCAGGCCGCTATCACGGTAATGGCAAGGACTATACCGATGCTATGCGCGCATATACTTCGAAGATAATCAAAACGAAGGACGAGCGCGAGGGCTGTGTCGAGGTTGACGAGGAATTGGCTTCTATGCTTCAGCTTCTTATGGACAAATATACCTTCGAGGGTGTCGAAAATTCCTGGATCAAGCTTTGCTTCTATTACGACCACCTCGGCGCGTAAAAACACGGCGAAGGAAGGTAAACACAATGTTTAATAAAACACTTTGCCGTATTATGGCTCTTGTGCTTATCTGCACAGCCGTAATACTCGGCGGATGCGGCGGTGGGGAAACATCCTCACCTGCCGAGCTTACATACAAGGTAACCGTTAAGGATGCGCTCGGAAATCCCTGCGCAAGCGGTACCGTTGTAAAGTTTATGCAAAACGGCACGCAGGTTGCTATGCAGCTTTGCGATGAAAACGGCGTTGCGAGCAAGGTGCTTGCGACGGGCGAATATACGGTAGAGCTCGGTTTTACAAATACCGAAGAAGCCTACCACTACGAAAGCGGCGTTGTGCTCAACGCAGAAAAGAGCGAAGCCGAGCTTCTGCTTTCGAAGAAGACAAGCGGTGAACCGATCGTTATCGTTGTCGATACGGCAGAGTTCGATGCGTATAACGTAAGCGCGGGCTGTACCTATGCCGAGCTTTCTGCCGAAAGCATCAGCTATTTCCTTTTCAGCCCGACCGAAGCGGGTACCTATAAAATATCGCTTTACGGCAACGAAAAGGCAGCTATCGGCTATTACGGCGCACCTCATTTCGTGCAAACGCAAAATATTGCCGAGGTTACCGATAACAGCTTCGAAATTTCGGTAAGCGCTTCGATGATCGGCACGGGTGACACCGGCACTTCCACCTACGTTATCGGTATTGCGCTCGAAAACGCCGAAAAGAAGGATTGTATTCTTTGTATCGAGCGTACGGGCGATCCCCAAAAGACTATTGAAGACGAGCCGTGGGATATTTACCAAAAAACCGTCGAGCTTTCGGAATATAATCTCCCCGAGGGCGCGGTTATAAAGGAATTCGATCTCACCGCTTCGACCGATGCTTATAATCTTGTTTTGAACGAAGAAGACGGATTTTATCATCTCAATTCGGCAGACGGACCTCTGGTTCTTATGCGTCTTGCAGAGGATTGCGATTATATCGCTTGCTTCAAAACGATTCTCGACCGTTCGGGTGTAAGCAGTTATTTCTATGACGAGGACGGCAACTTCACAAAGCGTGAAAGCTATTCCGAATGCCTGCTCGAATATATCGAATGCGTAGATGCGGTCGAGGGCGTTTATCCTCTTACCGAAGACCTTAAATATATCGTAATACAGCGCGGTGAATACGTTGGCTGGTGGGACAAAGAAAACCCCGGATATATTTTCAAGGACGGTAACGGCAATAACGATCTTACGATCAACACCGAGCTTGCTTGGCTTTTGATGTGCTGTTATGTGGAGTAACCGTATGAGCATAAAAAGATTTTTGCTTTTACTTCTCGCGACTGTTTTGCTTCTTTCGCTGTTCTCCTGTAAGGACAATAAAGCCGAAAGCAGTGAAGGCGAGCCTGCGGAGCGTGAATATGTTTTAAAGGTAAGAACCGAAGGCGGTATGCCTATTGCCAATCATACCCTGAAGGTGTATACCGATTCCTCCGCAACCGATCTCGAAAGCGCGGGCAGTACCGATGAAAACGGCGTTTTCAGCTTCAAAGCGCTTGAAAGCGATAAGTATATCGCGGTTTTGAGCTCGCTTCCCGAGGGATTTGTTGCAGAACAGCAATACGTGCTCAAATCGGGAGATAACGAAATTATCGTAAAAACCGAGCTTCTCGAAAAGAACAATACGAATTACGTTCTTTCGCTTGGGAAAATCGCCTTTGATTTCGAAATCACCGACGTAAACGGAAGCAAGTATAAAGCAAGCGAGCTTTTAAAGACGAAAAAAGCACTTGTTATTAACTTTTGGTTCGAAAACTGCGGTCCCTGCAAAATGGAATTTCCTTTTATGCAGGAGTCCTATGACGAATACAAGGATAAGCTCGAAATACTTGCTCTGAATCCCTGCGATGGCAATCAGGAAAGCGTTAAAAAATACGCCGAGTCATTGTCGCTCAGCTTCCCGATGGCATCTGTCGGCGAGGAATGGGGAACAGGGATATGGGGATACCCTACAACAGTCGTTATTGACCGTTACGGAATGGTAGTATTTTCTCATACCGGAGCAATAACCGATAAAGCAACCTTTGATAAGCTGTTTGAATATTTCACAGCAGACGGTTACGTTCAGAAGCCGATAAGAAATATGAGCGAAATAAAATAATATAAAGGATGAAATAATATGAAAAAGATTATTGCAGCTTTGCTTCTCGTTTCCGCGCTGCTCGCGCTTTGCGCTTGCGGAGGGGGAAGTGATACCTCGGTTGCCGAGAGCAGTACCGCAGATACAAGCACTGCCGTAAGTAATGCTCAAAGCGAAGCAGAAAGCAAGGAAGAATCAAGTAAGGATATTGCCCTTGCAAGCTTTAAGGTAAAGGTTGTCGATGGCGAAGGAAACGCTGTTTCGGGCGTTATGATACAGCTTTGCAAGGATACCTGCATTCCCGCAAAAACCGGCGAAGACGGTGTTGCAAGCTTCAATGCCGAAATCACCGACGGCTATAAGCTTTCCGTTCTTTCCTGCCCCGCAGGATATACCTATGAAGGCGAAGCCGAGGTATATCTCGAAAGCGGTATTACCGAATACACCGTAACGCTTAAAAAGGGTGAATAATCATGGCAGGAATGACCGAAAAAAAACACTCTGCGTTAAGACTTGTTTCTGTTGTTCTTTTCGTTGTGCTTGCGCTTGCGGCTTTTGTCGGATGTAACGGCGAAACCGCAAACGAATCCTCTGTTGCCGCAGAATCCAAAGCCGAAAGCGTTGGCGAAGGCTCTGCTTCTCTTCTCGAAAACAGCTCGGAAGCTCAAAGCAATACCGAAAGCTCTGATGTTAATACCGAATCCTCGTCTGTTGCAAACGAATCCGAAAACGCGGAATCGTCGCTTCCCGAGGAAGAATCCTCTGAAGCTTCGGGCGAAGAATCTATCGAACCCGAAATTCTCGGAACAGGCACGAAGGACGACCCCTATCTTTTGATTCCCGACGAAAATCAAAGGGTTAATACCTATAATATCCCCGCAGGTGAATCGCAGTTTTATTCGATTTACCGTGTCGGCGGAACCGTGCTTACTATCGAAGACGAAAAGGCTGCCGTTAATTATGAAGGTAAATCCTTCACCGCAAAGAACGGTAAGGTCAGCGTCGAAATAGAATACGCGCTTGCAAGCGATGCGATTTTGTTCGAAATCAAGAACGTCGGCAAGGAAGAAGCCGCTTTTGTTCTTCAATTCAAAAGCCCCGAGGGAACTATGGCGAATCCCCAAAAGGTAACCGACGTTTCTGCAAACAACGAGGTATCTATCCCCGCAGGCAATGAAACAGGATACCATTTCATCTATACCGCAGAAAAAGACGGAACGCTTCGTTTTTATATGGAATCCTCTGTTGCGGGTGTTTTGTCTGTAACAAACAACACGACCTCTGCTAACCGCACCAGCGAAGAAACCGAAGAAGAGTACGTCGAGCTGGAGGTCAAAAAGGGTGACGAGCTTATTATCGTTGTCGGCGCACAGCGCGATAAGCGCAACAAGATCCCTGCAGTAGATATTTCTTGGAACGCAGTATATGCGTAAAGAATTTATAAAGGAGAAACTGTGAAAATGTTGAAAAAACTGTTTGCTATTGCAATAGCGGCTTTGATGCTTTTCTCTGCGCTTTCCGTTTGTGCAGAAGAAGAGGAAGAAGTAATTAATTATTACGAAGATTATGAAACTCTTGTAATCCTCGGCGAAACAGAATGCCCTATTAACGCAACCTACGAATACAGCGTGTTCGGCTTTATGCCCGAAGAAATCGGCAAGTATACCTTCAAAGCCGAAAATGCACTTATCGCACTTGCAAGTAATAACGGTATGTGGGTTACGGTAGAGCTTAATTCCGAAACCGTAAATTCCGACAGCTTTGTTTGGGAGTGCACCTCTGTCGGTCAGAGCATTATGTTTGCGCTTAAGAGCGATGCTACTTCCGTTACCGTGAATATCACGCGTGAAGACATTATTATCGATGAAATTACCCGTACTCCGTACGAAAACAAAACAACCCCCGAAGCGTTTACCTTCGAGGGCAACGTGGACGATCTTCTTTACGTCGAAACCTTCGACGATATTCTCGATGAAGCTGTTCTCGGCGAAGACGGATTTTACCACCTTAATTCCGCAGACGGTCCCATTCTTTATGCAGACCTCGACGACGGCCTTATGTCGCTCGTAGACGCAAATAATTACGGACAGCTTATAGCTCTTGAGTACGACGAAAACGGCGAGCTTATCGAAAAAATAGACTTCACAGAGGCATTTGCCGAATACGTTTCCTGCATGGACGAAAACGGACTTTACCCCTTGACCGAGGATTTGATCTACGTTTATAAAGGAGTAGGCGAAAATTACAACTGGTACGGCGACGAGGAAGACGCTTGGATAGGCGGTTCGCTCGACGATGCGTGGATGTTCGCTTGCTACTATATCGCGCATGATGACGACGACACCAACAGCGATACCGATACCGACGTCGACAACGATCAGAGCGGTTCCGAAAACGACGAGCCCATTCAGCCCGGCGATAATGGTAACGTTTTGGTATTCGTATTGATTTCTGTATTTTCTATGGCACTTATCCCCGTAGTTGCTAAAGCAAGAAAGTAAAATATTAAAAGTAAAGCCGAAGGCGTAATCTGCCTTCGGCTTTGTTTGTTACTGTATCATAATTTTAACTATTTCTTGGTCGGTGGGCTGCATACCGACTCTGCCGATATGTCCGACGGTGCTTATCGTGCCCGCAGTGTCGTTTTGAAGGATACCCGTGTTCGAAGCGTACGCCTTGCCCTGCATTGCAAGCGAATGAGCAAACAACGCCGCATCGAGTGCAGAGGATATTTTCGCCGCGCAGGAAGCCTTTGCGCCGTCGCAAATAATACCGGGTATATCTGCAAGGGTGTTGTCAACGGTATCTTTAATTTGTGTAATCGTGCCGCCGACCATATAGGTTATCGCCGCACCTGCCGCGCACGCCGCCGAAACGGCACCGCAAAAGGCAGAGAGCTTGCCGATATATTCCTTTTGATAAACCGTTAAAAGACTCGAAAATATAAGCGCACGGTGCATTCTTTCTTCGTTTATGCACTTTTCGCGGGCATAGACAATAATCGGCACCGTTGAGGTGATACCCTGATTACCACTGCCCGAGGTGATTATAACGGGCATATCACAGCCCTCCATACGCGCTTCCGATGCGGCAGAGGCATAGGCGCGCATACGCGTGTAGGTGCTGTCGGGGTAGGCATTCAGGATAGCCTTGCCGATTCCAACGCCGTAATCGCCCTTCATACCGCGCTCCGCAATCGCCATATTGCATTGAATCTGGCTGTCTGTAAAGCGGCGAATGGTATCGAGCTCGCATTCCTCGGCGAATGCATAAATGTTGTCTATGCTAAGCTCGTTTCTGTCGGCAATTTCGGTGATTTCCTTTAAATCCTCGGCAATAAATAAAATCTTGCCGTTCTTTTCGATACGAACGATGTTAGTGTGGCTGTGCCGAATTTCGACAGCAACGTATTCTTCACCGCAATATAGCTCGATAATAAAATGCAAAGGAACGGTAGATTCCAAAAATTCAACCTTACAGCCACCGTTTTCGATAAATTTTACAGTGCTTTTCAACCCTTCGGGAGTAACGGCTTCGAGTACCTCCATATTCCTTTCGGAATCGCCCGAAAGCGCGCCAAGCGCACAAGCGGCTTCGATACCTGTCATACCTTCGGAATTGGGTATGCGAACACAACGCACGTTTTTAATGATATTACCGCTGCATTTTGCGACAATGCGTTCGGGATCACAGCCGAGAACGGCTCTGCCCTTTGCCGAGGCAAAAGCAAGCGCGATAGGCTCTGTACA
The DNA here is from genome assembly GCA_045636285.1 of Eubacteriales bacterium. Taxonomy (GTDB): domain Bacteria; phylum Bacillota; class Clostridia; order Oscillospirales; family CAG-382; genus Coliplasma. The sequence goes on along the minus strand of JAZTXJ010000119.1, from coordinate 8,468 downwards.
CCCCATTGCAGGGCGAAGCTCCTCAACGAGTATTGCTATAAAATCCTGCTTTATCTTTTCGTTAAGCATAAACGCCTCCAAAACGGAAACTTACAGCTTATTATATACCATTTGTCGTCATAATTCAATATAAAAATACAAGGAATGCAAAAACAAAGCCGCAGAAAACTGCGGCTTTATATATGAAATTTCATAAAAATCCGCGACATGCGCCTTATACCCCAAAAGCATAAATGCTTTCGGGGACCCCATAGATTTTTATACCTTTGAACACCAAGCATTTGGACAAAGAGCGAAGCGATGCGCACAAATGCTACGCGACTGAATGGTGTTCATAAAAAACGAGGGAAAACTGTTGTTTTCCCTCGAGAGCGAAGCGAAATGAGAGGCATTCAGGCAAGTACAGAACGAACAAAAAACAAAGCCGCAGAAAACTGCGGCTTCATATATTGAATCATATAAAAATCCGCGACATGCGCGTGGATTTTTATACCTTGGAACACCAAGCATTTGGACAAAGAGCGAAGCGATGCGCACAAATGCTACGCGAGTGAATGGTGTTCATAAAAAAACGAGGGAAAACTGTTGTTTTCCCTCGAGAGCGAAGCGAAATTAGAGCTTGGGACCTGCTTCTACAAGTGCCTTACCAGCTTCGTTGCCGGTGTACTTTTCGAAGTTCTTAACGAATCTGGAAGCGAGATCCTTTGCCTTTTCTTCCCAATCAGCAACGTTTGCATAGGTATCTCTGGGATCGAGAATGCCGCTGTCTACGCCGGGAAGTTCGGTGGGTACTTCGAAATCGAAGTAGGGGATCTTCTTGGTGGGAACGTTAGCAATGTCGCCGTTGAGGATGCCGTCGATGATGCCGCGGGTATCCTTAATGGAGATACGCTTGCCGGTGCCGTTCCAGCCGGTGTTTACGAGGTAAGCCTTAGCGCCGCTTACTTCCATCTTCTTAACGAGTTCTTCAGCATACTTGGTGGGGTGGAGTTCGAGGAACGCCTGACCGAAGCAAGCAGAGAAGGTAGGAGTGGGTTCCTTGATTCCGCGTTCGGTACCTGCAAGCTTTGCAGTGAAGCCGGAAAGGAAGTAGTACTGAGCCTGTTCGGGAGTAAGGATCGAAACAGGGGGAAGTACGCCGAATGCATCAGCGGAAAGGAAGATAACGTTCTTTGCTGCAGGAGCTGCAGAAACGGGACGAACGATGTTGCTGATGTGATCGATGGGGTAGGAAACGCGGGTGTTTTCGGTTACGCTCTTATCGTTGAAATCGATAACGCCGTTTTCATCGAGGGTAACGTTTTCGAGAAGTGCGTTTCTCTTGATAGCGTTGTAGATATCGGGTTCGGAATCCTTGTCGAGGTTGATAACCTTTGCGTAGCAGCCGCCTTCGAAGTTGAATACGCCGTTGTCATCCCAGCCGTGTTCGTCGTCACCGATGAGGAGACGCTTGGGATCGGTGGAAAGGGTGGTCTTACCGGTGCCCGAGAGACCGAAGAAGAGAGCGGTATTTTCGCCGTTCATATCGGTGTTTGCGGAGCAGTGCATGGAAGCGATGCCCTTCAAGGGGAGGTAGTAGTTCATCATAGAGAACATACCCTTCTTCATTTCGCCGCCGTACCAAGTGTTAAGGATAACCTGTTCACGAGAGGTGATGTTGAATACAACTGCGGTTTCGGAGTTGAGGCCGAGTTCCTGATAGTTTTCAACCTTTGCCTTGGAAGCGTTGTATACGATAAAGTCGGGTTCGAAGGTTTCAAGCTCTTCAGCAGAAGGAGCGATGAACATATTCTTGATAAAGTGAGCCTGCCAAGCAACTTCAACGATGAAGCGAACTGCCATTCTGGTGTCCTTGTTAGCGCCGCAGAAAGCGTCAACAACGAAGAGTCTCTTGTTGGAAAGTTCCTTAACAGCGAGGTCCTTCAAAACGTTCCAGGTTTCGACGGAAGCAGGGTGGTTGTCATTCTTGTATTCGTCGGAAGTCCACCAAACGGTGTCCTTGGAGTTTTCGTCCATAACAATGTACTTGTCTTTGGGCGAACGGCCGGTGTAGATACCGGTCATTACGTTAACTGCGCCAAGTTCGCTTACCTGACCCTTTTCAAAGCCTTCGAGCTCGGGCTTGGTTTCTTCTGCGAAAAGTACTTCATAGGAGGGGTTATGAACGATTTCGGTAGTACCGGTAATACCGTACTTGCTAAGATCGATGTTAGCCATGTTTAAAAAACCTCTTTCTTAATTAAATTCCTTATAATGCCATTTTTATAATACAATATCTTCTATACAAAATCAATAATCAGAATTATAGATTTACACATTTTTTGCAACCGTTTTTTATGCAAAATATTGAAAATACAGTACGACTGTTGAAAAATTCCGCCCTTCTCGGTATAATATATTATCGTTTAATCGAAATAATACGCCAAAAAGAGGAGTAATATTATGAAGAAAGCATTCAAAATTATATTTTTCGTATCGCTCGCTGTTATACTCTTGCTTTCTGCGATAATTGCCGTTTCGGCTGTTTCGGCGGCAGACGAGCATACAAGCTCTGTCGCTATAATCGGCGGTGCCGACGGGCCTACCGCAATTTTTATAACCCGTACGCTCGTGCTTCAAAACCCGCTCTTCTTGCTTCTTTGCGTTTCGCTTGTGGCGGTAATAGTTTCGGCTGTCGGCTGGGCTTTTTCAAAAAAGTAAATAAACTCTATTAAGGCAGGGCAAATTCGCTCTGCTTTTTTTATTACAAATTTTATTATAAAGCAAAAATCCCTCTTGAAAAACATCACGAAACAGTGTATTATTAAAGTAACGTACTACAAGGAGGAAGGGTTCGGATGAAAACTATCAAAAAAATCATTTCGTTATTGCTTTCCGCGTTGCTTGTTATCGCACCGTTGTGCGGTATAGTCAGCTTTGCGGATACAACCGCGCAAATTTTGATTTCTTTCAATATCGACCGTTTGGATTACGTAACGGCAGATACTGTTATAGAAATCGAATACGTTTCCTACGGAGCCGCAGGTATTGCCAAGTGCGATACGCGTCTTGAGGGCGAAACGATTTCGAACGACGCATTCGTTTCGTTCACACCCGCGGGAAAATCGCTCTCCGAAGGAATGTATACGATCGTTGCGGAAGCGACCGATACGGACGGCAATAAAGCGATCAGGGTAATGTCTTTTATCGTTGCCGAAAAGATCGAAGTAGATTTTTATTATAACGAAAACGAAGATATAGTTCCCTCGGTTCCGAATGCGACCGCGGCTATACACGAGGTTGAGCCGTTTTCGTTTTCCGTAAGCTACGGCACAACCAAAGACGGAAACATTTCGCTTGACGAGGCTCTTCCTTACAGCGATTACGACAGCTATGCGGTCAAATTCTTCAACGAAGCTATCTATCTTGATTCTGCTTCGGGAATCCCTTACCACGTGTTCGACGTTGACGTAAGCGGCAAGACCGAAGGGGAAGTGGTTATACGTTATTCGGGCTCTACCTATGCCGCAGAACGTATCGCACTTAAGGTATATAACACCAAAACGTCTGCTTGGGATACTGTTGGCAGGTTCAACGGTTCGGGCTCGATTTCGGAAGCGGTCGATATCGCAACCTATTCCGATAACGGCACCGTTCACGTTGCGGCTATTCTCGACTACGAAACCAACGGCGCAGACACTATGATCTGGTCCACCGACCCCCAGCACTACACAAAGTTTGACGATCTTAACGAATATTACTACAAGATTTATCAATATGCGGCTGATGAATATACAAAGGGCAACGTCGGCTATATACTTACCACGGGCGATATCGTCGATGACCTTCCCACTACCTCTGCCGCGATCGAGCAGTGGAAGGTTGCCGACAAGGCAATGTCCTATATAGAAGAGGTAGGTATGCCCAACGGTATCGTTTCGGGTAACCACGACGTAAAAACCTTCAAGCAGCCCGATTACTCCGCAGGCGACGCCAACGTCGACTATTCGAAGTATCTCGAATACTTTAACGCTTCGCGTTATAATAACGAACGCTGGTACGGCGGAAGCCTTAACAACAATATTTCGCACTACGATCTTGTCACAATAGGCAACGTAGACTTTATTGTTCTTTTCCTCGGCTACGGTGTCGAAGCGACCGATGAAACTATCGCGTGGGCAAACGAGGTGCTTCAAATGTATTCGCACCGCGTTGCGATCGTTGCAACCCACCAATATCTCGATGCGACCACCGCAAAGCATTCTCCGGAATCCCGTGCAGATTTGATATTCGAAAGGATCGTCGATCCCAATCCAAACGTAAAAATGGTATTGTGCGGCCACGATGACGGCTCGCTTTGCATCGAACGCACCGCATCCGACGGACGCGTGGTTTACGAAATTCTCTCCGACTATCAGTTTGTCGAAGCAGAGGACGACAGCTTTTATGAAAACGAGCATTACATCGGCTCGGTTCCCGAATGCTGCGGCGACGGCTATATCCGTCTTCTTACCGTTTCGGGAAACACGCTCAGCAGTATTACCTATTCTCCCGTAACCGGAAGATATAACCCCTACGGCGACCGCGAAAACGTAAGCATAAAGCTCGAGGGTATCGAAAATCAACGCTTTATCGATACGTCGGCATTCAGTGCATATATGCTCGGCGAAGTAACCGAAAATTCTTATACCTGCGATAGCGCAATCGTAATTACCGAAGCAAACGGCAACAAAACCTACCACCACGCTTCCTATTGCGATTACCCCGCAATTCCCGAGGACAGCGAAATCGTATCGGTGGATTTTGCACCGCTCGAAGCGCTGATTGCCAAAGCAAGTGCAACAGATACCGAGCTTTATACCGAAGAATCGGTAAGCCTGCTTGAAGCCGCTATTCAAAGCGCCGAAAACATAAATGCACAATCGCATTCCGAGGTTATGAGCTGTTATACAATGCTCGCAAACGCAATCGGCGGACTCGAAAAGAAAAAAGAGATTATCGATCCCAATACACTTTCGTTGATTTACGACTACGATCTTACGTCTTCGAATTGGACAACGAGCGACGTTGCGATTACAGATCTTTACCCCGGTTTATACCTCGAACGCGCAGAGGGCAACAAAAACGGCTGGGCATCTGTCAAGAATACCGATTCGTTCGATATCAAGCCCGAAAACGGCAGAATCTATATGTATCTCGACATCGTTGCGGATTCCGCGTGGTCGATATATATGGAAGCAAGTCAAGCAAACCTTACAACACCGCTCCGCCTGAACTTCGCTATCGACAACGCCTTTAACCGCACCGATGCCGATAGTATGAACGGCCATTATTACGGCGTTTACGACGTAACCGAGGCATTCGTTGCCGCAGGCTATGACGTTGAAGCCACTATAACCGTCAATGCAACCTATTTGTTTATCGTTCCGGGCGGAGTAAGCTATAATCTTGTCCAATACCTTACCGATAAACCCGCGTCTTCGCCCGATAAAGCAAGGCTCGAAAAGGCTATATCGGATGCCGAAGCGCTCGATTCTACGCTTTATACGGCAGGCAGCTATGCAAACGTCGCGGAAGCGCTCGAAAAAGCCGAATCGGCACTCGGTCTTGACGTTCAGGCAGAAATAAATCTTGCCGCGCTTGTGCTCGAGCAGGCAATAGATTCGCTTAAATTGCTTTCGGATATCGTTGCCGAGCCCGAAGGAAGCCTGCTTCCCGCAGATGAAGGCGAATGGAAGCAGAACGTAAGCGGTACGATGAAGATCTTCCGCGACGAGAACAACAATACCGTGCTTCAGAATACAAACGGCGAATGGCCGAGCGCGGACCATGTTCTTCTTCCCGCCGTTACTACATCTACATCGGATAAGATGATCGCCGTGGACGTTACCGTAGCGGGCAATACAAGCTTTATTTTAAGCGTTGACGGCGAATGGGTATATCTTAACGAGCATATCACCGCAAACCGTGATGCAGGCTCGGGCGACATCAAGGCGGGCAGCTATACCGCCGAAATTCCGCTTTCCAAGCTTACCGATAAAGAAAATATAACCATTTCCACCGTTCGCGTGTTTGCCGTCGGTGCGGCGGGCGAAGGCTCTGCGGTAACTATCCGCAGGCTTCAGATAACCGATTACGTTGCTCCCCCCGAAATCGAAGACGAGCTCGCAAACCTTATTCCCGAATCGCAAGAAGAGCTTGTTCTTGTTGCGGGAGAGGGAAGTGTTACTCTCGAAAACGGCGTTATCACTATCGTGAACGAAGGCGAAGGCGACCTTCGCGTTGCGTTCAAGGCGGGCGAGCTTTTCGATCTCGAAGCGCTTAACGCTCTTCACCTTGTTTTCGAAAGCGAAATCCCCTTCAAAATGGCGTATAACGTAAAGAGCACCGATAATACTGTCGCTTGGCCCAATACCTCGTCGTTTACCGATATTTTCGCGGTAACCGACGATCGCGCGGCGGCGGGCAGGTACGACGTAAATCTCGAAATCCGCGATAACTGCACGGCGATTACCGATAAGAGCGAAGCCTACTTCGAGCAGTTTATAATTCTCGTAACCGGCAAGGGCACCTTCACGCTCGAAACCGCCGAAATGATCGCGTTCGATACGTTCGATTGGCCCGAAGCAACCTACGGCGAACCCGCAATACCCGAAGCACCCGTGCATAACCACGCCGCAAAGACTCCGCCCGCGGTTAGCGAAAAGGTTGACCTTGTGCCCTATTTCAAAGCAGGCGACCACCCGATCGTTTCCGCTACGCTCGAAACCGTAAACGGCTTGGGGCTCGAAATCGACCTCGAAAAGACCCCCTACCTCTATTATTCGTTCATAGTACCCGAGGGCGGGGAATTCACCTTCTCACTTTATAGCAATTCCAATTATTCGCCGTGGCTTTCTTATCTCGATGCACAGCTTTCGGCAGAAACGCCCACGCTTAACAGCGGCGCAGCAAACTGGGATTCCAATACCGACAGACAGCAGTATACAAAAACAAGCCAGACCGGTGTTATCGATATGCGCGAATACCTTGTCGATAAGAACGTTCAAAAATGGATAATCAACCAAATGAAGCTCTATAAATCAAGACAAGGCACCGCGGTCGTGAGCTACCTCTTCTTCGGCTCTGCCGATGCGGTTCTTCCCACACCCGATCCTACCCCCGATCCCGATCCGAAACCCGATCCCGACCCCGACCCCGACCCCGAACCTGCGGGAATGCTTGGCGACGTTAATAACGACGGCGTTATCAATCAGTATGACTATATACTTATAAAACGTCATCATTTCTCGACACGCACACTCACCGAAGCGGAATCGGTTCGCGCCGACGTAAATAAGGACGGCATTGTTAATCAGTACGATTATCTTCTTGTGGCACGCCATTACTTCGGAACCTACGTTATAGCCTGAACCGAGCAATAATCAAAACCAAAAGAGAGGAACTTTTTCGGAAGTTCCTCTCTTGAATAATCCCTACTTACTTGACAATTTTCAAAAAGAGTATATAATAAATATGCTTGTGATACAGCGTTGCTGTTTTGTGTTGTATTCAATAGGCATCGCGCTTGCTTTTGGGAATGCAAAGCCCCAATACTAGAAAACTGTACGAACACTGGACTTTTCGCACTTTTCCTTTTCTAAAAACACCGTTTGACCACAATTTAATATTTCGAGGTGTGGCGCAATGGTAGCGCGCTTGCTTTGGGAGCGTGCCCAGCACGAAATGCCGTAGAAAAGCAAAAGTCCCGAAAAGCCTTTACTTATGCGGACTTTCGGCACTTTACGAAAACTCAAAAATGCGTGGAATTTGAGTTTGACCACAGTTTGTCCCACTTCCACGCAAAAACTGAATATTTCGAGGTGTAGCTCACCCGGTAGAGCGCCTGGTTTGGGAGCGTGAACAAGGTACGCCGTACTGATAAAGCAAAAAGCCCGAAAAGCCTTTGTTTATGCGGGTTTTCGGCACTTTAAGAAAATGCAAAACATCGTAGATTTTGCGTTTGACCACAGTTTGTCCCACTTCTACGCAAAATCTTAAAAATTCAATACAAAATCGGGGTGTGGCTCAGCTGGGGAGTTTTTCCGAGCGCTGTCGGGGACAGATACAGCGAGGAAAAACGAGTGGCAGCAACTTGGCGATTGGCGAGCGATTTATAATCGTGAAGACAGAGCCTTAGTTGCAACAGGAAGCGCGGGTGGTTTGCTTCGATTTATAATAATTAAATAACATTATCGGGGTGTGGCTCAGCTGGTAGAGCGGGTGGTTTGGGAGCTAAAGGCCGCTGCCCGATCCCCTCTTAAAAAAAGCGAGGAAACGCGAGAAAAACGGAGGAAAAACGAGCATTTGCCGTTTGACCTACCCTCGCAAAAGTGGTTTGACCACAATTTTGACCAGTTCTGTGAGAACTACAATTTCATAAGTTTTTTCACCATCGAGGTGTAGCGCAATTGGTAGCGCGCCTGGTTTGGGACCAGGATGCTGCAGGT
>JAZTXJ010000118.1:0-20540 GCA_045636285.1 Eubacteriales bacterium | reverse complement strand
TCGGGCTGGTGAAGCATACCCTTATAGCCCTCGCCCGTGGTGCGCGGCTTATTCGTATAGATTCGGGGGATAATAAAGATTTTATCCTGCACCTTATCCTGCAGAGTACGCAGGCGGGATACGTATTCGAGCACGGGTTCGCGGTGGTCCGCCGAGCAGGGACCGATAACAAGAATAAACTTTTCGGATTCGCCCTTGAATATCGATTGAATTTCGGTATCGCGCGCGGTTTTTACCGCCTGCATTTTTTCGGTTACGGGGTAATCCTGCTTTACCTGTTGCGGAATAGGGAGCTTGCGGAAGAATTGCATGTTCATAATTTGCCTCTTACTTTTTTTCTTTATTGAATTTGCGGCGGCGAGCGGTGGAGAGGCGCATCATCTCGCGCATTTCATCGCGGTCTCCGTTTTTGATTGTGTTATACAGCTTATCGAAGGAATTGCGGTAGTTATCCATTTCGGCAAGCAGTGATTCACGGTTTGCGAGAAATAGCTCGGACCACATTTCGTCGTTGATATTCGCAATACGCGTTAAATCGCGGAAGGAGTCGCCCGTATAGCGTTCCAAATCGGGTTCATCGCAGGCGCACATAAGCGAAACGGCGATACAGTGGGTAAGCTGTGAAAGGAAAGCGATCATTTTATCGTGCTTTTCGGGCGTTAGCACCGAAATTTCTCGGAAGCCGAGCGTTTCGCCGAGATCGCCGCAGAGCTCGACCGTATCGAGCGAGTTTTTTTCGGTGGGAACGACGATATAGTTCGCATTTTTGAAAATGCCTTCATCGGCATATTCGACACCCGACGTTTCCCTGCCTGCCATTGGGTGAGCCGCTATGAATTCCACACCCTTCGGGAGCAGCGATTGGATTTCATAGACAATGCATTCCTTAACGCCGGTCACGTCGGTAATTACGGTCTTTGGCTGAATCAGATTGCCGTGTTCCTTTATCCATTCGAGAAAAACCGCGGGATAAAGCGCGAAGATTATCATATTCGCTTCCTTTATAAGCGATTCATCGACAAAGGCAGAGCCTTTTGTTATTAAATTATGCTCAAGCGCATAATCGATAGATTCTTGTTTGTTTGTTATTGCAGTGACGTAATATCCCTGCCTTGTCAGGCTTTGGGCATAGCTTCCTCCGAGCAGACCCAAGCCCACTATGAGTATTTTTATATCCTTATCGAGTTTCATTTTATTTCCAGCTTTATGTTCAATCGTTGAAGGTCGTTAAAAAAGCCTTTATAGCTCTTCGAAACGGCTTCTGCGCCTTCGATTTCGCCGCCTGTTAAGGTACACAGCACGGCAAGCGACATTACTATTCTGTGGTCGTTATGGCCATTGAGCGTTTCCTTGGGTGCGGTAAGGGGTGCGTTGCCGATTATCACGCGGTCGGGCTCGATTGTTACGGGAATACCGAATTTCGAAAGCTCCTGCTTCATTGCTTCACTGCGGTCGCTTTCCTTTAATTTAAGCCTTGCGGTACCCGTGAAGACAGCGCCGCCCTTTGCCGCCGCAACGGCGAAGAGGATTGGGGCAAGGTCGGGGCAATCTGAAAGGTCGAACTGCTTTATTCCCTTATCCATAGCCGCGAAAATATCGTTATAGACAATATCGCCCTGAAGGGTGTTCGGGTCGATACCGAGCACGCTTACTTCCCCGCCCAAGTAATCGAGCGCCTGAAGGAATGCGGCGTTCGAGCAATCGCTTTCCACCGTAAACTGCAGGTTTTGGTATTTTTGGTTACCGGGGATAACGAAGCGGTTTTCGTTGCGGGTTATTTTTATGCCGAAGGCGGAAAGCGTTTGAACCGTGAGATCGACGTAGGACGCGCTTTCGAATTTACCCGTAACCTCGAGAATGCTTATTCCGTCGAGCAGAGGCAATGCGAAAAGCAAGCCCGTGATAAACTGGCTCGAAATATCGCCGCGCACGCGGTAAACGCCGTTTTTGAGCTTTCCGCAGACGGTTACCGAATTTTCGGTCTTTTCGAACGTCAAGCCCTGCTCGGCACACATTTCCTCGTATACCGATAAGGGTCGTTCGAAGAGTCTTTTGGTGCCCGTGAGGGTTATTTTTTTATCGCAAAGCAGGCAAAGCGGGATAAGAAATCGCAGTGTGCTTCCGCTTTCCTCGCAATCGAGCAGGGTTTCTTCTTTTATAAAATTCGGCTTGAAATTGCCGATAGTAACGCGCGGACCGTTGACGCATATATCCGCGCCGAGATGCATTAAGCAATTAAGCGTCGCGCCGACGTCTGCCGAATTATGTCCGCCGTAAACGTTATAAAGCCTGCTTTCCTGCGAGAGCGCGCCGCAGATAAGCGCGCGGTGCGAAAGGCTTTTAGATGGCGGTGCGAGCACTTCGCCGCTTGCTTTAGAGGGGTATATTTTAACCTTCATTTTATTCACCGAGTAAGTAATCGATTGCTTCCGTATAGCCGTCAAAGCCCTTGCCGCAGATAGTTTTTTCGCAATATTCGCGAACGTAGCTTATTTTGCGGAAGTCTTCGCGCTTCGAAGGATCGGAAATATGCACCTCTACCGCGGGGATATTTACGGCTTTGAGTGCATCGAGCAGAGCGATGCTCGTGTGAGTATATGCGGCGGGGTTTATAACTATCCCTTCGAAAACGCCGTATGCCTGCTGTATTTTGTCGACAAGTGCGCCTTCGTGGTTGGATTGATATATTTCGACCTCTGCTCCCCTTTTTTCCGCGTGTGCGGTTATAAAGGCGCACAAATCGTTATAGGTGGATTTTCCGTAAACTTCGGGCTCGCGGATGCCGAGCATATTCAGATTCGGGCCGTTAAGCACGAGAATTTTCATTTTTCATATCCTCCGTTATGGCGTTTGCGTTTTCCTGCTTGCCGTCAACCGCCTTTATAACGCAATCGGCGCAGGAAATGTAAAGGCTATACCGTTCGTTATAGCGCTTTTCGAGCTCTGCGCGGTTTTGCGAAAGGGGACGGTCGGCAGAGGTACGCAGAGAATCAAGCTCGCGGTCGAGAAAGTATATTCTTCCGTTCTGGCGCAGGAAATCTATATTTTCTTGGCGAAGAATTGCGCCGCCGCCCGTGGAAATAACCCTTCCCTGCAGGGCAGAGAGCTTTTTTATTACCGCCGATTCGATAATACGAAAGGCTTTTTCGCCCTCGTTCAAAATAATTTCGGCGGGGGTTTTTGAAGTGAGCTTGAAAATTTCTTCGTCGGTATCGACAAATTCAAGCCCGAGCGATTCCGCAACAAGCCTGCCCGTGCTCGTTTTGCCGCAGCCGGGCATACCGATAAGCACGATATTCTGCTTTTCCGCAAGCATTTCGCGGTAGATTTGGTCGATACGCTCGTTGCTTACAGTTTCGCCGACAAATCGTTCCGCCGCAAATGCCGCCTGCGCGACAAGCATATAGAGCCCGCCGACAGCCTTTATTCCTCTTTTCATCGCATCGCAGACGAGCCTTGTGCGAAGCGGGTTATAAACAACGTCGATAACGCCCGAAAGGTTCGGGAATTTGGTAATATCTATGGGAGAAGAATCGATTTCGGGGTACATTCCGACGGGGGTCGTGTTGATAATAACCTCGGTATCGGAATGCTTTTCTTCTGCTTCACAATAGCTGATACATTCGCCCAAAGGACTGCGCGAGGCTCTGTATACTTCACGGCAGAGAAGCTTATCGACAACGTAATATGCGGTTTTCGAGGTGCCGCCGCTACCGAGAATCAATACCTTTTTATCCTTGATCTCTATCCCGCTTTTAAGAATAAGCGAGGTGAGCCCGAGCGCGTCGGTATTATATCCGCGGAGCTCGCCTTCTCTGTTCACAATGGTATTCACCGCGCCTATATCCGTGGCTATCGGGTTTACATAATCAAGGTATGGTATAACCGCCTGCTTATAGGGTATGGTTACGTTTATTGCGCAAAAATCCTTTGCACGCATAAAGGAATCGAGCTCTTCTTTTTTTATTGCTTTAAGCTCGTATTCGTATCCGAAAAGCTTTTTATGAATTTCTGCGGAAAAGCTGTGGCCGACCTTTTCGGCTATCAAACCGTACTTCATAGCGCCAACCAGTCGCTTCCGTTTTTCGCCGTGAGCGCGTCTGCCAAAACGAGCGCGGTTATGCTGTCGATAACGATTCTCGCACGGTGAACGATACAGGGGTCGTGCCTTCCCGAAGAAGAAAGGGTTGCGGGTTCTTGGTTTACATAATTTATTGTTTGCTGTTCTCTTGCAATCGTGGGGGTGGGCTTTATCGCGGTGCGGAAGATTATCGGCATACCGTTTGTGATACCGCCGTTTATACCGCCTGCATTGTTGGTGCTCGTAACCACTCTTCCCTCTTTTATTGCAAGGCTGTCGTTTGCGGTGCTTCCCTTCATTTCGGCAAGCGCAAAGCCCGCGCCGAATTCGATTCCCTTAACGGCGGGAACAGAAAAGATTGCGTGGGAAAGCATTCCTTCGACGGTATCGAACCACGGCTCGCCGACACCCGCTTCCACTCCTATTACCGCGGTTTCGAGCACACCGCCGACAGAATCGCTATCCTGCTTTGCTTCGAGTATTTTGTTCTGCATTTCGGTGGCTTTTTCGCTGTCGAGCACGGCAAAGGGCATTGCAGAAAGTGCTTTTATATCCGCGGTCATATCTGTAAATTCGCGGTCGTTAACGCCGGCGCAGGATTTTATGTGGGTGCCGATATATATTCCCTTTTTATTGAGCGCGGGGATCAATATTCCCCCCGCCGCGACGATAGCCGCGGTTACCCTGCCGCTGAAATGTCCGCCGCCGCGAAAATCTTCGAACCCGCGGTATTTGATATGCGCGGTGTAATCAGCGTGGGAGGGGCGCGCAAGGCGTTCGGCTTCGGTATAATCGCCCGAACGGGTATCTACGTTTTTAATGGTTATGCATATCGGTGTACCGCAGGTATAGCCGTTGAAAACACCGCTGTGGATAACGAATTCGTCCTGCTCGCTTCGCGTGGTGGAAATTGCGCCCGACGGACGGCGGAGCGAAAGAAGGGCGCTTATATTTTCTTCGTTCACGGGAATGCCCGCGGGTACTCCGTCGAGCACACAGCCGACAGATTTACCGTGGCTTTCGCCGAATATTGTGATAGTTATACTGTTACCGAAGCTGTTTTTCATCTGAATATCTTCCTTATCATCGTTTCGAATTCCGAAAGCGGCATTTTCTTTAGCTCGTATTCCCCGATTTTATGAACGCAAACCGCTATTATATCGCCGCCTTGAAGCTTTTTATCATGCTTTACCGCGTTTATTAGCGATTCGGCAAGGGGCGACGGTATTTCGGTCGGGAGATTTAATTTTTCGAGCACGGGGATAAGCCTGCTTCTTACCTCGGGCGCGCACATCGGGAGCATTCCCATTGCAACGCATTCGCCGTGATAATAATTGCTCAATGCGTTTGCCGATTCGATTGCGTGTGCGAGCGTATGACCGAAATTGAGCACGCGGCGCAAGCCGTTTTCGCGCTCGTCCTGCTCGACTACGCTCTTTTTTATTCTTAACGAGCGTTCGATTATTTTATCGATATTTTCATTTATATTTTCATTTTCGAAAACGTCAAAAAGCTCTTTATCGTTGGTAAGCGCCATTTTTAACGCTTCCGCAAGTCCGTTGGAAATCTGGCGCGCAGGGAGTGTTTTAAGTGTTTCGGGGTCGATAATAACCGCTTTGGGCGGATAGAACGCGCCTACGATATTTTTAAGCCCCATAAAATCGATAGCCGTCTTTCCGCCTATCGAGGAATCGACCTGCGAAAGCAGGGTTGTGGGGATATTGTAAAAATCTATTCCGCGCATATAGCAAGCCGCGGCAAAGCCCGCAAGGTCGCCCACCACTCCCCCGCCGACCGCGACGATACAATCCGAACGGGTAAAGCCGTATTCGACAAGCTTCGAAAGCAAAAGCTCAAAGCTTGTTAAATTCTTGGTCGCTTCGCCCTGCGGCAGTGTTACGGTATAGGGGCTTTTGCACCCGAGTGCAAGCGTTTTCGCATATTCTTCGGGCACGCCGTTATCGGTCACGATAAGCACCTTACGGTCGAGGTTTAAATATTTACAAGCTTCGCTTAACGCGTTTCGCTTCAGAACTATATCGTACGCTCCGACCGAGGCTTTTACGGGTATTATCATTTCATACTCCTATGCTTTGATTTTTTCTGCTTTAAAGCCGATTTTTCGCCTTTACGCCTTATTCCGAGAGCAAATCACGCTGAAGCCTTTTCGAAATTTCGATCGTGCTTTTTAAAAAATCGACGTAATAAGGGCGGTAATCCTCGGATTTTACCGATTCGGAATTTTTTGCGATTATCGCCGCTTCTCTTGCGGGATCTTCGATCGGCAAGCCGTGTGCTTTTTTATATTCGGCAACCATTTTAACGGCGTCCATTCTCTGCTCGAACAGCTTTGCCATTTCTTTATCGGTTGCGTTTATTATATTGCGTGCAACGTCGAGTTCTGTCATTTTCCTATCTCCTTTAAAACAAAAAGCCCGCCATTCGTATGCAACAAAAGCATAGCGATGCGGACTGCCGTTTGTATGAACAGTTTTAAACGTTCAGAGCAGACGAGCAGTCCTTTGCAAAATAATAAAAATATACGTTAAAGAACATCTCGTTTACTCCTTTCGCTGACTTGATAAAATTATGATAATACCGTTTTTGCAATTTGTCAAGAGGATTTTCGAATTTCTTATGATTCAGAGCCATTTTCGGCGTTTTTTAGGCGTTTTTTGCAACAAAAGGCAAGCCCTGATTCATTTGTGCGGCTAAGCGCTTTATATACTATTGATTTTTATTTAAGTATATAGTATAATAGGCTGAAAGATTTTTATCGAGAGCGAGGAAGCGGATATGAAATATTCCGAAATAACCCCCTTTATCGCCGAAATGGCAGAAATTTCGAACCGAAACAATCATATACAGCCCGAAATGTATCTTCACCACAGAGTAAACAAGGGTCTGCGCGATATGAACGGCAACGGTGTCGTTACCGGTCTTACCGAGGTTTCTACCATAAACGCAAAAACGGTTAACGAGCTTGGCGAAACAGTGCCCTGCGAGGGTCAGCTCTATTACCGCGGTATCAACGTGCGCGAGCTTGTGAAGGGCTTTCAGGCAGACAACCGTTTCGGATTTGAGGAAACGGTATATCTCCTGTTGTTCGCCGAGCTTCCCGACAGCGAACAGCTTATGCGCTTCAACAAGGAGCTTGCGAAATACCGTTCTCTGCCCAAATCGTTCGTGCGCGATATGATATTAAAGGCACCCGGCAAGGATATGATGAACATTCTTTCGCGCTGTGTGCTTGCGCTTTATGCATACGACGACAACCCCGACGATATAAGCGTGCAAAACGTTTTAAGACAAAGCCTTCAGCTTATCGCAATGTTCCCTCTGCTTGCGGTTTACGGTTATCAGTCCTACCGTCATTACCACCGCGGAAAGAGCCTGCATATACGTCTTCCCAAGCCGCAGTTCTCTACTGCCGAAAACCTTTTGCACATTCTCCGCAAGGACGGCGAATTTTCGGATCTTGAAGCAAAGATACTCGATCTTGCAATGGTGCTCCACGCAGAGCACGGCGGCGGTAACAACTCGACCTTTACAACACACGTCGTAACCTCCTCGGGCACCGATACGTATTCGTCGGTTGCGGCGGCATTGGGCTCTTTGAAGGGACCCCGCCACGGCGGTGCGAACATTAAGGTCGTAAAAATGTTCGAGGATATGAAGAAGAGCATCAACGTAAAGAAGAAGGGCGAAATCGAGGATTATTTAAAGCGCTTGCTCGACAAGCAGGCGTTCGACAACGCAGGTCTTATTTACGGTATGGGACACGCGGTATATTCGCTTTCCGACCCGAGATCAGATATTCTTAAGGAATGCGCAAAGCAGCTTTCGAAGGAAAAGGGACGCGAGGAGGAATACGCGCTCTACGAAACGGTTGCAAATCTTGCGCCCGAGCTTATTGCCGAAAAGCGCAAGATGTATAAGGGCGTAAGCGCGAACGTCGACTTCTATTCGGGTCTTATTTACAAAATGCTCAATCTTCCCAACGAGCTCTATACCCCGATTTTCGCGGTATCGCGCATTGCGGGCTGGAGCGCACACCGTATCGAAGAAATACAGAACGCGGGCAAGATTATCCGTCCCGCATACATAAGCGTTATCGACGACAGAAATTATATTCCGCTTTCGGAAAGATAAGGAGCGTAAAAATGCACGCCTTCAAAAGACTTCTGTGTGCCCTTACCGTTATCCTTTTACTTCTTACCGCTCTTCCCCTTGCGGTACACGGCGAAGAAATTTCGCCTATTGAAGAGAGCGATTTTACAATACTCTGGACCTCCGACCCGCAGTGGTATTCCTTTAAGTACCAAAACATTCTTATCGACCAGAACGATTGGGTTTTGGAAAATTACGAGCGTATGAATATAAGCTATATTATTCATACCGGCGATTTTGTCGATCTGCCCCACAACCGCGAGCAGTGGGATTTTATCGATAAGCAATACAAAAAGTGGGACGATGCGGGGCTTGAATACGGCGTGCTCGCAGGAAACCACGATATTGACGGAAGCAATTACACCGAATTCAAGGAATATTTCGGCACTCACCGCTTTGAAGACAACGAAACCTTCGGTGAAGCCTATGACGGCAACAGAGGGCATTACGATCTTTTGAGCGAAAACGGCGTTGATTTTATTTTCGTATATCTCGGCTACGGCACCCACAGCGAAGCCGATTACGAATGGATGAATTCGGTTCTTTCTGAGCACAGCGATAAAATAGCCTTTTTGATGTTCCACGAATATCTTAACGCAGACGGAACGAAAACCGCAATCGGTAATAAGATATTCGAACGCGTCGTGCTAAAAAACCCGAACGTGCGCGCCGTGCTTTGCGGTCACAACTACAATTCCGCAAGGCTTGTTGAATTTATCGACGATGACGGCGACGGCAAGGAAGATCGCACCGTTTATCAGCTTATGGCGAACTACCAGAACACCCCCAACGGCGGCAACGGCTTTATGCGCTTTCTCGAATTCGATATAGATAGCGGCGTTATTTTCCAGCGTACCTATTCCCCTTATCTTAAAGCCTTTAACTTCTTTGAAAGCCGCGGCGACGATGCCGACGAATTCGGTTACCGCGATGAATTCGCTATCCCCTTTGATTTTTCGAAGCCGAGCGCAAAGGGCAACGGTACGGGCAAAACTGTAAGCAAGCCGACCGTTACGATCGGAAGCGCGACGATAGACCTTAATTACATAAACACCTATGAAGACGGCGAAGGCTACAACAACGCCGGAGCTTATGATTTTTATTACTCTCCCGATGCGAGAGATGCGCTTAAAGCCAAGGACGGCGTTTATTACATCACCGCCGATTTTGAGGACAGAATCGGTTATACGGTGCTCGGAATTTACGACGGCGGCGAAAAAACGGTTCCCGTACCCCAAAACGGCAGGGTTATCGTTCTTGCGAAGGACGCGACCGATACCGCGGGCAACAAGCTCGATATATCCAAAATCAAGCAGGGCGACGGTATCGTATTCAGCCGTACCGAAGGGCTTTCCGCCCCCAAAGCAGGAACGCAGATCAATCTTTATATCCGCGGTTACGCGGGCGGTCTTTCGATAGACGGCTTTAACCGCGCACCCGCAAGCGACGAATGGGTGATTTTCGATAAAAGCTACGGCGAAAGCACCAAGCAGGGCGGCTTTGACGGAAAAGGAAGCGCGCTTATTTCGTTTGCTCCTTCGGAAAGCGGCGACAGATATATCGCAACGGCGGTAAGCGCCGAACTTGAAAGCGAAAAGGATATGAAAATCGCCGAAAACGGATTTGTTCTTGCGATAAACGCCGATTCGGCATCAAGCAGATTCAAAAGCACGCTTAAATCTCTGTTTATCGAAGGTATTCAGGCGGTTCTTGCGGGATACAAGCCCGAAAGCGGACTCGTTTACCGCGGTGAAAGCATTATTTCGAAATCGAAGAGCGATTGGGTTTTGAGCAGTCAGACCTTTATTTTCGAGGAAGCCGAGGGTGCGATCATCCTTTCGAACACCGACGATTTATGGCCCGATGCGCGCTACACGCCGAAGGAGCCGATCAAGTTCAAGCCCGAATCGAGCAGTATTATTTATGATTTCGACATGGAAAAGAGCTCGCAAACGAGCGTCGTTATTCACTTTACAAGCGGCGGATACGTTAAGCTCAACAGCTATTTCGAGGGCGCGACGGTTTCTTCGGGAAGCGGCGACGTAAAGGGCATGGGCGACACGCTTAACGGCAGTATCGATCTTTCGAAGGTCGAGCTTCCGAGCGGCTGTATAGATTCCGAGGGCTATGCTACCATAAAGAGCATTCAGATCTATGCTTCGGGCTCCCCCAACAAAAAAATGACCGTGCGCGAATTCAGGCTTATCGACGGAAGCGAGCCCGATTTCGTTCTGCCCGAGGATTTTATCGGCGCGGATATACACGAGGGTATTACTTCCGAAACAAGCGAGGAAGCGCAATCGGAAGCGGATATTACCGTGCCCGACGGCAAAGCCGATTACACGGCGTTAATCGTTATCGTCTGCGGCGTAATAATTATCGGTTCTGCGGTAATTATATTGGTTACTCTTAAAAAACGTAAATAAGGAAAATGTTATGGAAAAGGCAAAAAGGTATTATACGCGTATGCTCGAGCGGTTATCGCTCTGCACCAAAAACGAAAAGCGTTGGTTCCTTGCAGCCTTTTCTTTGCTTTCGTTATATTTTTGCTTCGTTATACATTCACAGCTTTTTCTTTCGGCGCCCGAGCTTGAAGCGGGATTTATTTCGCTTTTGCTCCCCGCGGTAATAGTTGCTTTTTCGCTTTGTCTGTTTTTATCGGCGCGAAAGATCGCTTCCTTTGCCGAGCGTAGAAAATTAAGCTCGCTTTTGTTCGGCGTTGCGGTCGCGGTTACGGCATTTTGTATCTTTTTATCGTGGCAAAAGGCGCTTTACCCCGGCTCCTACTCGCCCGATTCGATCGACCAGTACAAGCAGGCGCTTTCGGGTGAATACAACGACTGGCACCCCGCGTTGCACACCTGGCTGTTCTTTTCGTTCCCGATGCTGTTTTCGGAATCGCCCGCGATTATTGTCACCTTCCAGCTTATATGGTTCGCGCTTGCGCTCGGATATTTGTATTACGTTATGTATTCCGAGGGGTGCTCGATTCCCTTCCTTGCGTTTTCGTTCGTATTTATAGCCGCAAACCCGAACACCGCGCTTATTATGCTTTATCCCTGGAAGGACAGCGCCTTTACGATTCTTGCAACGGTTTGCTTTTCACAGCTTATAAGAATTTACCGCAGTAACGGAACATGGCTTAAAAAGCCCTTGAATATGCTCGCCTTTTCGCTCTTTTGCTTTTTGGCAAACGGGGTAAGGCACAACGCGATATTGCTTATTCTGCCTTTGTTCGCGATAGTTTTTATATTCTTTAAAAATTCGCGCAGGGACACCTTAAAGGCGGTTGCGGTTTTCGCGGTGCTGCTGTTGATTTTAAAGCTGCCCCTTTATTCCGCGTTCGACGTCGGCTCTCCCAAGCACAGAACGACCGAAACGGTGGGCTTGCCGATGACGGTGCTTGCCGATATTTATATGAACGACCGAGAAGCATTGAGCGACGAAGCGGTGGAATTTCTCGATTCGCTTGCAACGCAGGAAAATTGGGAAAAGCATTATTCCTTCGGCGGATTCAATTCGTTCAAATGGTCCGACGGCACGATTTACGATAAAATCGATTCCGAGGGTGCTGTGAATATTCTGAAATACACCCTAAACGGCGCAAGGAATTCACCCGAAACGGCGAAGAAATCTCTGCTTACGCTTACAAAAATGGTTTGGAGCTGTGACGGCGGAAACGGCTGGACTGTCGGTTACGGCATAACCCGAAACGATATGGGCATAAAAGCCGAGCACGACAGCGAATCGGCAACCGTTATCAATTCATATCGCCGCGCGGTCAACGAACTTGCGTTTAAATATCTCTTCAATTTCACGGGGGTCGTTATTTTAGTGCTTCTCTTCTCTGCCGTTTCGAAAATCGGAAGAAACGGCTTGGCGAAAGCCTTTTCGGTTATCCCCTTGATGATTTACAACTTCGGAACGATGCTGCTGCTCACAGGTCACGATTTTCGGTTCTTCCATTTGAATTTCGTTATCGTTGTTCCCCTGATTTATATTTTATTCAACACGAAAAAGCTCGAATAATCGGGCTTTTTTATTTTATTTCAAAATATTGTTGACATTTCAACAATTATGTGTTAGAATAGGCTTACAAAGATTGTTGACGTTTCAACAATTCTATCTTGTTTGCTTATGATATGAATTTTTGGAGAGTATGCTTTGGTAAACAGATTCGAAAGATTTATACTGACTATTTCGGAAATAGACCGTTATTGGCACAAAATAGCGGCGCAGGAAATGGCAAAATACGGTCTTAAAGGACCTTACGTTATATATCTTGTCGAGCTTAACAAGCACAAGGAAGGGCTTACCCCCGTTCAGCTCGCGGAAGCAAGCGGCAGAAACAAGGCAGACGTTTCCCGAGCGATGAACGATATGATAAGCAAGGGGCTCGTTACAAAAATCAACGGCGGCAACGCGACCTACCGCGCAAGGCTTATGCTTACCGACGAGGGCTTACGCGCGGCGGAAAATATAAGCGTTATCGCAGAAAAGGCGGTCGAGCTCGGAAGCAAGGGGCTGAACGACGAAAAGCGAGCCGTGCTTTACGAGGTGCTCGGTCTGATAACCGAAAATCTTAAACAGCTTTCGCAGGAAGGGCTTGACGAGCCGGATGCAAAGCGGCATTAATTCCCTTTTAATTCAAATATTTTGACTTTTTTCAGGTTTCTTCATAGTGTTTCTTCTCTAAATAGGAAAAACGGTGCCGTCGCGCCGTTTTTTCTTTATAAAAATTTCGCAAAAAGTAGTGATTTTTCGTTTGCTATGTGTTATAATTGGTCAAGGAATGAAAAGTGAGGTCCTGTTATGAACATTTTTCATATGAAATACGCCGTTGAGGTGGCAAAGCTCGGCTCGATCAACAAGGCGAGCGAAACGCTCGGAATGGCACAGCCGAATATCAGCCGTGCGATAAAGGAGCTCGAAGCCGATTTGGGAATAACCATATTCGACCGCTCCGCAAAGGGTATGAAGCTCACCCCCGAGGGCAAGGAATTTATCACACGCGCGCAGAACATTTTATCACAGCTCGACAGCCTCGAAGCCATGTTCCGCGAAGCGATCCCCAACAAGCAGAGGTTTTCTGTTTCGGTGCCGCGTGCGGCTTATATTGCCGAAGCGTTTGCGCGGTTCACCCATTCTATCGACGGCGATTCCGCCGAAATAGTTTTTGATGAAACCTCTACATATAACACGCTTAAAAAGCTTATTGCGTCGGATTGCAAGCTCGGCGTTATACGCTACGAAGCGGCGGCAGAGGAATTTTTCAAAAAAACGCTCGAAACAAACGGGCTTGAAGCGCGTGACGTTTGCGAATTCGATTACGTCGTTATCACCTCAGCCGAAGGCGCGCTTGCGAAGAAGGGCGAAATTTACGATTCCGATCTTCGCGAATACACACAGATAACCCACAACAACCCCTACCACGCTACCCTTTCCGCCTCGGACACGAACAAGGTCGAGCAGAGAGTAAGCGCAGAAAGACGTATTTACGTGCTCGACACGGCGGCACAGCTTGAAATCCTTTCGGAAAACAAAAATACTTTTATGTGGATCTCACCCGCGCCCGAAAGCCTGCTTTCGAAATACGGGCTCACACAGCTTGAATGCAGAGATAAAAAGCGCAGGTACAAGGACGTGCTGATTTACAGAAAATCGCACCGACTTACCGAGCTTGAAAAGCGATTTATCGAACAGCTTTTTATTTCTTCGGAAATATGTAACAAATACTGAGTAAAAGACAGCAAAAAGCTGTCTTTTTTCATACCTTTTTCTATTTGATAACAGGCATATCAATATATATAATATCGATATATAAAAATAGTTATTTACAAATCAAAATTTATGTGATAGAATTATGTCGTAAAATTGCGTTTTTATGGTCTTATATATATTTATATATATAATTAATGAAAGGAGCGAAGAGCGTGAAGCATATATCGGTTATGAAATCGACTCTCGGCAGACTGCCGACCTATCTTGACTTTCTTATGGGGCTTGATATAGCCGAATACGAAAATATATCCGCGACCGTTATTGCGAAATCGCTCGGACTCGGAGAGGTGCAGGTACGCAAGGATCTGAACGCCGTAAGCGGCGCGGGCAGACCCAAGCTCGGCTACCGTACCGACGAGCTTATAAAAAGGCTTGCCGAGGTGCTCGGCCGTAACGACGTGAAGAAGGCGGTTCTTATCGGCGCAGGTAAGCTCGGCAACGCGTTGCTCGAATACAACGGCTTTGCCGAATACGGCTTGCAGATTTCCGCCGCTTTCGATATTGACGAAGGCAAGGCAGGTGTTACCGAATCGGGCAAAACGGTTTACCCGCTCGGCTCGCTTACCGAATATTGCAGAAAAGAGCAGATCAAAATCGGTATTGTTACCGTACCGGCGTCCTTCGCGCAGGAAATATGCGATATACTTGTGGAATGCGGAATCGAAGCGATATGGAACTTTGCCCCCTGCCAGATAAGCGTACCCGAAGGAATACTGCTTCAGCAGGAAAACCTCGCGCTGTCACTCGCACATCTTAAGCTGCAAATGAACAACGGATAAAAAATAAAAAAATATAAAACAAAACACATTTAAGGAGAATTTATCGTGAAAGTAACTATTTGCATCGGTAGCTCATGTCATCTCAAAGGCTCGCGCCAGGTTGTTGAAATGCTTCAGCAGCTTGTTGCAGAACACAAGCTTGAAGACAAGGTGGAGCTTGGCGGTACGTTTTGTATCGGCAACTGCCAGCAGGGCGTTTGTGTCACTGTTGACGGAGAGTTCTTCTCGGTCAGCCCCGAAACTGTAAACGAATTCTTCAATAATCAGATACTCGCAAAGGCATAGTCCCCTGCCTTATAACTCAAAAAGGAGTTTATAACTATGCCAAACTGTCTGACATTAAAAAAATCGAACTGCAAAAACTGCTATAAGTGCATACGCTACTGCCCCGTTAAGTCGATACGCTTTTCGGGCAATCAGGCGCACATTATCGGCAACGAATGCATTCTTTGCGGTCACTGCTTCGTCGTATGTCCGCAAAACGCAAAGGAAATAGTTGACGAAACAGAAAAGGTAAAGGTATTGCTCCAGAGCGGCGAGCCCGTCGTTGTAAGTCTTGCCCCCTCGTTTATCGCCAATTACGAAAACGTGGGTATCGCTTCGATGAGAAAAGCATTGAAGAAGCTCGGCTTCCACGACGTCGAAGAAACCGCAATCGGCGCAACGGTGGTAAAGAACGAATACGAACGTATCCTGCGCGAGGAAAACCGCGATATTATCATCACCTCCTGCTGTCATTCGATCAACCTGCTTATTCAGAAGCACTTCCCGAGAGAGCTCGTTTATCTTGCCGACGTGGTTTCGCCCATGCAGGCGCACTGCAAGGATATTAAGTCGAGAATCCCCAACGCGAAGACGGTATTTATCGGTCCCTGCGTTGCAAAGAAGGACGAAGCCGAGCATTACGAGGGTATCGTAGATGCGGTGCTCACCTTCGAGGAGCTCACCAAATGGCTCGAAGCCGAAAAGATCACGCTCGAACAGGAAATTTATCCCAACGATAACTCCCGTGCGAGATTTTTCCCGACGACCGGCGGCGTGCTCAAAACTATGGCGCTGGACAACCCCGAATACACCTATATCGCACTCGACGGTGTCGATAACTGTATCGAAGCGCTCAAGGATATTGAAAAGGGCAAGATACATAAATGCTTTATCGAAATGTCCGCTTGTGTGGGAAGCTGTGTAGGCGGTCCCGTTATGGAAAAGTTCCGCAAAAATCCCATTAAGGATTATATGGCGGTTGCGAAATTTGCGGGAAGCAAGGATTTCGACGTGGTTCAGCCCGATATAGTTACGCTTAAAAAGCAGTTTGAATATATCGAGCTCCGTTCCCCCGTTCCCACCGAGGACGAAATAAGAGATATACTTTACCAGATGGGCAAGTTCAAGCCCTCGCAGGAGCTTAACTGCGGTTCCTGCGGATATAACACCTGCCGCGAAAAAGCGATTGCGATTTATCAGGGCAAATCGGAAATTTCGATGTGTCTTCCCTATCTCAAGGACAAAGCCGAAAGCTTTTCCGATACGATCGTCAAGAACACCCCGAACGGCTTGTTCGTGCTTAACGACAAGCTCGAGGTTCAGCAGATAAACACCGCCGCTTTGAAGATTATGAACCTGCGCTCGCCCAACGATATACTCGGCGATCAGGTTGTAAGAGTGCTCGACCCGACGGTATTTATGAACGTCAGAAATTCGGGCAGCGGTGTTTATAACGAGCGCGTTTATCTTGCCGAATACGGCAGATACGTTGAACAGACGGTTGTTCCCGATAAGGAAAGCCGAATGCTGATATGCATTATGCGTGACGTTACCGACGAGGAAAACGAACGCGAAAAGAAGGAAAATATCAGCCGCCAAACTGTCGAGGTCGCGGACAAGGTTGTCGAAAAGCAGATGAGAATCGTTCAGGAGATCGCATCGCTTTTGGGCGAAACCGCCGCGGAAACGAAAATAGCGCTTGCAAAGCTCAAAGAATCTATCGCCGACGATAAGAACTGAACCGGAGTTGTACGATATGGAAAAGAATAAAATGAGAAAATTTGATACAAAGGTGCAGCACCTTAAATATAAGGTACTGCGCGAAGTGGCTCGCCACGCGTGGGACGATACCCTGTATGATAAAATACTCGATATTCCCACGATGATCTCGCCCGGTAAAACGCCTACCATGCGTTGCTGTGTTTACAAGGAACGCGCGATCCTTACCGAACGAGTTAAGCTTGCAATGGGCGGCAACAAGGAAAACCCCAACGTTATCGAGGTTATCGATATTGCGTGTGACGAATGTCCCGCGGCGGGCTACGAGGTTACCGATTCCTGCAGAGGCTGTCTTGCGCACCGTTGCGAAGACGTTTGTAAGAGAGGCGCGATAACCTTCGACCAGAACCACGTTGCACATATCGATAAATCGAAGTGCGTTGAATGCGGTCAGTGTGCAAAGGTTTGCCCCTTCAGCGCGATCGCAAACAGAAAGCGCCCCTGCCAGAACGCTTGTAAGGTAAAGGCGATTTCGATCAACGCGAACAACGCGGCTTCTATCGATAACAGCAAGTGCATTTCCTGCGGTGCCTGTGTTTATCAGTGTCCGTGGGGCGCGATTACCGATAAATCGTTCGTGCTCGACGTTATCACCACGCTCAAGAACAGCAACCACAGCTCAAACTACAAGGTTTATGCGGTCGTTGCACCCTCGATTTCGAGCCAGTTCACCTATGCGTAGCTCGGTCAGGTAATTACCGGACTTAAAGAGCTCGGCTTCCACACGGTTGTCGAAGCGGCGCTCGGTGCGGATATGGTTGCGCTCGAGGAATCGAAGGAGCTTGTCGAAAAGGGCTTCCTTACCAACTCCTGCTGTCCCGCGTTCGTAATGTATATTCAGAAGAACTTCCCCGAATTAGTTCCCTTTATTTCGCACAACCCCTCGCCCATGACGGCGATTTCGCAGTATATAAAGAAGAACGACCCCACGGCGAAGGTTGTGTTTATCGGTCCCTGCACCGCGAAGAAGATGGAATTCCAGCTTGATTCTGTAAAGCCGTTCGTCGATTCGGTTATCACCTTCGAAGAGCTTCAGGCACTGTTCGACAGCAAGGGCGTCGATATAACCGAGCTTGATGAAGGCGTGCTCGATAACGCTTCCTACTTCGGAAGAATTTTCGCAAGATGCGGCGGTCTTTCGGATGCGGTATCGCAGGCGATAAAGGAACAGGGTATCGAAAACTTCGTTTTGAAGGCGTTCTCCTGCGACGGTATCGAGGAATGCAGAACAGCGTTGCTTAAAAAGAGCAAAAACGTGCTCGACGTCAACTTTATCGAAGGTATGGCGTGCGTGGGCGGCTGTATCGGCGGCGCAGGCTGTCTGACTCACGGCGAAAAGGACAAAGCCGAAGTCGATAAATACGGCAGAGAAGCGTTGGAAAAAACCATTAAGGACGCAGTGAGCGTGCTCAACATATAAATATAAAAGATAAAAAATAACAGATAAAGGATATTCACTTTTGCGGGGAGAGGTCGGCAGGTAAGCCGCTTCCCCACCGCGAATATAAAAAAGGAGTTAATTATTATGACAAAGATTACCATTATCGGTACCGGCAGTGTCGGTTCCACTATCGCTTACACCCTTACCGTTCAGGGTATCGCTTCCGAAATCGTTATGATCGACATCAACGGCGAAAAGGCAATGGGCGAAGCGCTTGACATCCGTCAGGGTACTCCCTTCTGCAACCCCTGCAAGATCTATGCGGGCAGCTATTCCGATGCGGCAGGCTCCGATATAGTTATTCTTACCTCGGGCGTTGCAAGAAAGCCCGGTCAGTCCAGACTTGACCTCGCACAGATCAACGTTAACATCACAAAGCAGATCATTCCCGAAATCACCAAGTACGCACCCGACGCTACCTACGTTATAGTAAGTAACCCCGTTGATATTCTCACCTATACCTTCTGCAAGTACTCCGGTCTTCCCACCGAACGCATTATCGGTTCGGGTACCATTCTCGATACCTCCAGACTCCGTTCGAGAATTTCGGAATACTACCACGTAAACCAGCAGAACGTTCACGCTTACGTTCTCGGTGAACACGGCGACAGCTGCTTCGTGCCCTGGTCGCTCGCAAATATCAGTAACGTTCCCGTTAAGGATTACCGTCAGTCGCTTCTCGGCACCGAAGGCGTATATCCCGAGCTTAACGAAGCAGAGGTTGAAGAATACGTTCGCAAATCCGGCGCAAGAGTTATTCAGCGCAAGGGCGCAACCTTCTATGCGGTTTCCATCTCGGTTTGCCGTGTAGTTAAGGCTCTTCTTTCGGGTATCGACACCACCCTTACCGTTTCTACCCTTTGCGAAGGCGAATACGGTATCAGCGACGTATGTCTTTCGCTTTTGAATGTTGTCGGCAGCAAGGGCGCGCACGGCAAGGTTCTTCTCCCGCTTAACGACAAGGAAATTGCCGCTCTCCACAACAGCGCAAACACCTTGAAGGATATTATTAAGGCTATCGACCTTTAATCCGTTATAAATCAGAAAGGAAGCAAACAAGAATGGAATACCGTATAGAACACGATTCTATGGGCGAAATGAAGGTGCCCGCCGACAGTCTTTGGGCGGCACAGACTCAGAGAAGCCGTGAAAACTTTGAAATAGGCGTGGGTATCGAAACGATGCCCGCAGAAATCATACACGCGTTCGGCGTGCTCAAAAAGGCTGCCGCTATCACCAACAACGCATTGAAGCCCGAAAAGATGACCGACGAAAAGCTCGGCGCATTGAAGCAGGCGTGCGACGAGGTTATGTCCGGTGCGCTCAACGCTCACTTCCCTCTCGTTGTTTGGCAGACCGGTTCGGGTACCCAGTCGAATATGAACTCGAACGAGGTTATCGCTAACCGTTCGAACCAGATTCTCGGCAAAAAGCTTCTTCACCCGAACGACGACGTAAACATGAGCCAGTCCTCGAACGACACCTTCCCCACCGCAATGCACATCGCGGCGGTTATCGCGCTTGAGGATAAGCTTATCCCCGCAGTTGAAGAGCTTATCGCTACCTTCGTTCGTCTTGAAGCAGAAAACGAAGGCATCGTAAAGAGCGGCAGAACTCACCTTCAGGATGCAACCCCCATTAAGTTCACTCAGGAAATTTCCGGCTGGAGATCGAGCCTTGAAAAGGACGTCGAGCTCATTAAGCGTTCTATCGACCCTCTCCGCGAGCTCGCGCTCGGCGGCACCGCGGTAGGTACCGGTCTTAATGCTCCCAAGGGCTTTGCCGAAAGAGTTGCCGAAGAGGTAACCAATATCACCGGCAAGAAGTTTATCACCGCAGAAAACAAATTCCATTCGCTTACCTCCAAGGACGAGCTCGTATTCGCACACGGCGCGATCAAGGCGCTCGCTTGCGATATGATGAAGATCGCAAACGATATTCGTTGGCTCGCTTCGGGTCCCAGAGTAGGCTTGGGCGAAATTTTCATTCCCGAAAACGAACCCGGCTCCTCCATTATGCCCGGTAAGGTCAACCCCACCCAGTGCGAAGCGGTTACTATGGTTGCCGTTCAGGTTATGGGTAACGACGTTGCTGTTACCATGGCGGCATCGCAGGGTAACTTCGAGCTTAACGTATTTATGCCCGTATGCATTTACAACTTCCTTCAGTCCGCAAGACTTTTGGCGGAAGCTATTATCTCGTTCAACAGAAAGTGCGCTGTCGGCATCACCGCAAACCGCGAAAA
>JAZTXJ010000117.1:0-23879 GCA_045636285.1 Eubacteriales bacterium | reverse complement strand
TTCAAGCCCGATTCGCTCATCGAGGGCGAAAGCCAGAAATAGAGCACGAAATATATAAACGAGCCGACAAGTGAAAACAGGGTAGAGAAGAGAATGCCTTTACCGATTTTAGAACCGTTAAGCTCGCTCTTTTCTTCCGCTTGCTTGTTATTGGCTTCTTCAACCGTTTCAAGCGCGCAATGGTCGCACATAAGATGGTTTTCGATTCCTGCGGTAACCTTTTTGGGCTTTCTCGAACCGAACTTATTACCGCATTTAGAACAGTATTCACAACCTTTGATATCGTTTTCAATAAGCAGAGAAATGCATCTGTCGATAAGCTTTAAAAATACGGTAACGGAACCTGTGCAATATATTCTCATACCGTCTTCGTCGATAGAATAATCGGTTACAGAATATTCCTCGAGCTCGGAAGAAAAGGTTTCGGATATTTCGTATTTCTTAATATCGTTTTCTTCGTTTTCGGAAAACTTGAAGTTGATATAAGCAATCTTTTTGCCGGCTTTTTCATACACGCTGATCAAATATCCGCCATAGACGGCATAAGCGTGGCTTTTTTCGGAATTCTTGCTTTCGTCATAGGTAAAGCCGATCTCTTCGAGTGCTTTTGTGAGGTTTTTGGTTATCATTGTGAATCTCCCATATTGATGGATATACTCTACATATAATAACACTTTAAAACAAGGATTTGATTAACAATTTGTTAACATTTTGTTTATTTGAAAAGAATATTTATCAAAGAACATACCGAAAAGCCTAAAATCGTTGAATAGGTTTCTTGCTTGAAGCGCGACAAAGCCAAAAGCAGAAGCTTTGAAAACAGTAAGCATCCGATAAACGTTCCGAGCGACAACGGTAATAAAAATGCAAAATTTAAATCGTTTACCGAAGCAATAAAAGGCTCATATAATCCGAAAAACAATAGCATATACGAGAAGCTGACCGCGGGGAGTATTAAAGCAAAAGAAAGAGGAATACCCAAAATAAACAAGAATATAAAACCGTAGTTGTTTTGCGATAAGGCTGTATTGCTAATCGTTAACGTTAAAAGATACGATAAAACCGCACCGACAAAGAAGCAAATGATTTTTGAAAGATTTGGGTTGAACTTCACGTTGTTTTTTGCAAAAATATAGGTGCTGATAGCAGTAATTATCGAAAAGATCCACTTTGAAATTATCGGAAATGCTCTTGTAAATAACTCGATTACAGGCGGTGCGACGATTAATGCGATGATTCCACCTAATGCTATGGGGAGAATAAATTTGATCGATTTAATAAAATGCCTGTGAACGTTTGCGACCGCTTCGAGCAGTGGCTCGAAAACGTAGGTTATTGCGGCAATAGTGCCACCGCTCAAGCCCGGAATCAAAGCTCCGATTCCGATCAAAAAACCCTTAAAAATATCAATAAGACAGCTTTTTAATTTGCTCATTTAACACATCAGCCTTTTCTATGCAAATATTTTAGAATTTTAAATCATTAAAGTATTGACAAAATGTTAAATAACTTGTATTATCAATATGTTACATTATATTTTTTAGTGTACGTGAATCTATATTTCGGAGAAGAAAATTGAACGAACTTGAACACGGCGCTCTTCTGCGTCTCCAAAACATTTCCGTCAAGTTTGACGACGAACAGATACTCAATAATTTGAGTCTTGATATTAACGAAAAAGAGTTTGTGACACTTTTGGGACCTTCGGGATGCGGCAAGACAACCACCTTGCGAATTCTTGGCGGTTTTATTAAGCCGGATAGCGGCGACGTTTTGTTCGAGGGTAAGAGGATTAATGACGTTCCTCCCTACGAAAGACAGATTAACACTATATTCCAGAAGTATGCTCTTTTTCCTCATCTTAATGTGTTTGAAAATGTCGCTTTTGGTCTGCGTGTGCAGAAAAAGCCCGAAAAAGAGATTAAAGAAACGGTTAACGAAATGCTCGAGCTTGTTAACCTTAAAGGCTTTGGTAAGCGTAATATCAATTCCTTGAGTGGCGGTCAGCAGCAACGTGTTTCGATCGCGCGTGCTCTCGCTGTAAAGCCCAGAGTTTTGCTTTTGGACGAACCCTTGGGAGCACTCGACTTAAAGCTCAGAAAAGATATGCAGGTAGAACTGAAGAATATTCAGCAGCGCCTCGGCATTACCTTTGTTTACGTTACGCACGATCAGGAAGAAGCTCTTTCGATGTCCGATACCGTTGTCGTTATGGATAACGGCAGAATTCAGCAGATCGGTACTCCGCTCGATATTTACAACGAACCAGAAAATGCGTTTGTTGCAGACTTTATCGGCGAAAGTAACATTATCGACGGTGTAATGATCGATGATTTCAAGGCATCCTTCGCAGGCAAGAGCTTTGACTGTCTTGATAAAGGCTTCGAAAAGAATGAACCCGTTGACGTTGTTATCCGTCCCGAAGACGTAGACGTCGTTCCCGTGGAAAAGGGCATGCTTTCGGGTGAAGTAACAAGCGTTACCTTCAAGGGTGTGCATTTTGAAATTATTGTTGACATCAACGGCTTCAAGTGGATGATTCAAACCACGGATTTTGAACCCGTTGGAGCAAAGATCGGTTTGTATATCGAACCCGATGCTATACACATTATGAAAAAGAGTGAATATTCCGGTGTGTTTGGCGATTACAGCTCTTACAGCGATGAATTGGACAAGCTTTCCGAGAATACAGAGGAAGAAAATGAATAAGCGTTCATCTTTACTTCAACGTTTTGTTGCGGCGCCGTATACCGTATGGGCGGTTTTGTTTATAGTAGTTCCGCTTATTATGGTTGTATATTATACCTTCACCGACAGCAACGGCGTTTTTACAACCGCGAATGTAGCAAAGCTTTTTGAACGGGAATATTTATCTATATTCGGCCGTTCCATCGCTTATGCTTTTATCGCCACGGTTGTTTGTCTTGTTATCGCATTTCCTCTCGCGTATTGTATATCGCAGAGCAGACCCACAACCCAGAAGCTCGCAATTATGCTTACAATGCTTCCGATGTGGACGAATCTTGTCATCAGAACCTATTCCTTGGCAAATCTTATCGAAGATACCGGTGTTATCAATACCGCGTTAGGTCTTTTGGATGATCCTATTCACATGATCAACACACCCTTTGCGGTTATTCTCGGTATGGTTTATAACTACCTGCCATTTATGCTTTTGCCGATACATACGGTCATTTCCAAGCTCGATAAGAGCGTTCTCGAAGCTTCGCAGGATCTCGGCTGCAATAAATTCAACGTTATACTCCGCGTGATTCTTCCGCTTTCCAAGAGCGGTATCGTTTCGGGCATTACTATGGTATTTGTCCCCGCTATTTCTACCTTCTATATTTCCAAAAAGCTCGGCGGAACCGATAACAGACTTATCGGCGAAGTTATAGAGGATTCCTTCCTTCATAGCGAAAATTGGAATTTCGGTAGTGCTATTTCTTTTGTACTTATGATAATCATTATGCTTTCGATTGCTGTTATCAACAAGTTTTCGGATGATGAAGAGGGCGGAGGTATGATTTTATGAAAATACTTTCAAAAATTTACACGCTTCTCATATTCCTTTTGCTGTATGCTCCCGTAATCGTAATGATTATTTTCTCGTTCAACTCCAGCAACAGTTTGAGCGAATTTTCGGGCTTTTCGCTTCGTTTCTATGAAGAAGCGTTTAACAATTCCAAGGTTATCAGCGCTTTTAAAAACACTCTTATACTCGCAGTTGCCACTGCAGGTATTTCGGGTATTTTGGGTACTGCCGCGGCTGTCGGTATCAGCAGAATGAGAAGCAAATATCTTCGCAGAGGATTATTGTCCGTCACAAATATCCCGATGATGAATCCGGATATAGTTACGGGTGTTTCGATGATGCTTCTTTTCGTGTTTGTCGGCGCAATGCTCGGTATGCAGTCTTCGCTTAACTTCTGGACTATGCTTATCGCGCATATCACGTTCAGCTTGCCTTACGTAATTCTTTCGATATTGCCCAAAATCAAGCAAATGGACAAGCACCTTTCCGAAGCAGCAATGGACCTCGGATGCACTCCTCTTATGTCCTTTTTCAAGGTTGAGCTTCCGTGCATTCTTCCCGGTGTACTTTCGGGTATGCTGATGGCGTTCACCTTGTCCTTGGACGATTTTGTTATCAGTTACTTTGTAAAGGGAACCGGATTTGAAACCCTGCCGATTTATATTTATTCCGCAGTCAAGAAGGGTGTTCGCCCGACCTTGTATGCCGCAAACACCATTATTGTTTTGGCGGTTCTCGTGTTGCTTGTTCTTATTAACTTTGTAGGTAAGGACAATAACGCAAAAACAAGAATCAAATCTAAAAAGGAGATAAAGAATTGAGTAAGATTTGCTCCTTTACACTCGTTATCGTAATACTCTGCGCGCTTCTTTCGGGTTGCGCTTCGGAAGATGAATTATATTCCGATATTGAATATGCCGAAACAACGTACGGTATCGATTATTCTAAATACGAAGGCGTTGAATTAAGCGTATATAACTGGGGATATTATATTTCCGACGGTTCCGACGGTTCGATCGACGTAAATGAAGAATTCGAACGCTTAACCGGCATTAAAATCGTATACGACAATTACGATTCTAACGAAAGCATGTATGCAAAGCTTTCGGGCGGCGGCGCCGACTACGATGTCATAATTCCTTCCGATTATATGATCGGAAGACTTATCGAAGAAGGTATGCTTGCAGAGCTGAACTTCGATAACATTCCCAATTATAAATACGTATCCGAAAAATATAAAAACACCGCATACGATCCCCAGAACAAATACAGCGTTCCCTATAACGTAGGTATGGTCGGTGTCATTTATAATACCTCTATGGTGGAAGGAGAGCCTTCGAGCTGGTCTTTGCTCTGGGATGAAAATTACAAGGGCAAGATTCTTAACTTCAACAACTCCCGCGATGCATTTGCTATTGCACAGTTTTATCTCGGTCTTGATATTAACAGTAACGAAAAATCCGATTGGGATAAAGCTTATAACGCGCTTGCGGAACAGAAGGAAATTCTTCAAAGCTACGTAATGGACGAAGTCTTCAATAAAATGGAAAGCGGCGAAGCTGCCGTTGCACCTTATTATGCCGGTGACTTCTTTACTATGTACGGTAATAACGAAGACTTGGCGTTTTATTATCCCGAAGAGGGAACAAACATTTTCATTGATGCGGCATGTGTTCTTTCGACCTCGAAAAACAAGGAAGCAGCAGAGTTGTATATCAACTTCTTAATGGATCCCGAAATTGCGAGAGCGAATGCCGAATATATGTATTACGCGTCCCCCAATACCGCAGTGGTGGAAAACGAAGATTACAGAGCATTTCTCGATGAATTGCACCCCGATGCATTTACAATTCTTTATGAATCCGCAGACGGTGTACCGACAGATTCGTTCGTTAATCTTCCCGATGAAACCAAAGCCTATATGGGCGATAAATGGACTGCACTTGGCGCTACAATCACCGAAGAAAGCACCAACGATACCGTTTATATTATATGTCTTGTTTTGATTGTAATAATTCTTGCCTTGTTTGCGGCTAATAAGATTAAAAAAATAAGGCGCGAAAGGGTAGATTACGAATGAAAAGGACACTCTGCTTCTTTATAGCAATTTGCTTACTGATTCCTTTTTGGTCTGCTTGTAAGCAAGAACAACAAAATACATCTATTAATTTTACCGAGGGTGAGCTCTCGGTAAAATTTGGAAATACGGAAATTTCCGTAAACCAGCTCAATTCTACTCCCGAAGGGAACAACGTTGTAGTTTATAATAAAGATTATAAGTATAACGGCGCGTATTCGATGACGGTTGCCGAGCAACAGCAGGGAAGAATTGCTTTTTCTATACGCGGCATTCTTAATGACGGTGTTATGGAATTTGATATTGTCGAGCGTATTGAAGACGTATCGAAAGCACCCATTCCCGTAAACGGATTTGTTTTGAGCGTTCCCGCATCGTTAATGGAAGGTGTTCGTGCCAATAAAGGACAGATCGTTAAGGTAAACGGATACGAAAAGATAGTACCACTTTACGAAAGACACGATTTGGCATCTATTGCGCCCGATTACCTTGTTTCCACAGCAACACGGCGCGTAAATATCGTCAATCCCGTCAACGGTTTTGAAAACGATAAAATCTATTTTATCGACAGCGGATTTGAAGGCGAGCATAGCTTAGAGCACGTTAACAAGGTCGTAACGGTTAAGCTTTCGACCAATTACAGCTGTGAAATTATTTCTGTTGATTCGAAGGAAACGATTTCCGCACCCTCGAAGGGTGAAGCGTATTTCGTATTTATCGGCGAGTATAATGCCGCCTATGCGGAATTCTATTTTTCCTCTGCCGAAAGGATATCCTTTTCTATGATCGATAAAGCTAACAGTTATACCGATATACCCGCAGTTCTGACAAAGAACGGTGTAATTCAGTTTAAGGATAGCGTTTATAATATAGAAAATATCGAAGAAGACGGTATATACGTATATGATAACGATTTTTCTGCATCCGTAACTCCGAAAACCGATAAAAAACGTATAGACGTAGTTGTCGTTGGCGGTTACGTGGCATTGATTAACAAAGAAAATGACAGAAGCCTTATTCCCGACGGTAACGGTTTCGTGCTTTCTCTTGTAGGAAATGAAGCTATTAACCGTTTGGGTGATTTTGTACTCGGCGGAAAATTAGAAACCTTTTTCATTGAATTTAAAGAGCTTCCGAATAAATACGTCGAAATCAATAATTTCTATTTTGAAATTTCCCATATCGACGGAGTTCGCGCGCCCGAAGGAGCGGTTGTATTATATACTCCTCTTTACGGCGAAGCTACCGGTTCTAATGAATACGGTTCGGAAGTCGTTATAGTTGACGGCAAGGTTACCGATATTCGCCTTTCCTCCGGAAACAGCAAAATACCCGAAAACGGATACGTTTTGAGTGTTCACAAGGATTATCGCGGTCATTCCGACGTTAAAAAGCTCAAGGTCGGCGATAGCGTTGATATATGCCTTAGCGGTAGCGATTATTCTGTTAACGAGCTCAAGTTCGATGCGATAAATCAAACCCGACTTGAAGATATGCTTATCGTTTACCGCAACAAAACACACAGCGGTGCCAATGAGTTCGGTTACGAAATTTCGGTTGACGAAAACGGTTTTGCGGTTGACGACGGATACAGCGGAAACATTGCGATACCTAAAGGCGGATTTGCGCTTTCGGGCCACGGCATTAACAAAACTGCGCTCGAAAACGTATATGCTGTCGGCGCACGCGTTCTTCTTGATAACAAAACCAAAACGGTAATAGTTATAAAAACTCCCGAACAAAAGCTTCAGACTGCGAACAAGAATTTTGCGGATGTCAGCGATAAGCTCGAAGAAGCGAAAAAGGCATATTTGAACCTCGATTATAAAGGACTTCAACAGCAGTTCGATATGCTTAAAGGAATTATTGATTCTGCAGAAACGGCTTTCGAAAGCTATGATTTCGATAATGCGATCGCAAGTGCGGAATCGGTTATTGCAACCTGCGATAATCTTAAATATTCCCTGATCGAATCCAAAGCGGTTGAAAACCGTGCGGTATGGCACAGAAGCTACGAAAAGAGCGATGAAGAGGTCAGAGCAACGGTTGAAAAGATGAAGCAGCTTAATATTAACGCTGTTTATCTCGAAACCTGGTACGAGGGCTACTGTCTTGGCGCAAAGGTCGATATAGAAGGTATCACAACGCCTGCCGCTAACGGCGGATATGACGCGCTTGATGGATTTGTTAGGATATGCCATGAATACGGAATAGAAGTGCACGCATGGGTTCATAACTTCTTTGTAGGATTTTATTACGATAACGGTCAGGAATACTTCAACCCCTTGTTCAAGGATTATAAGGATAAATATCTTGTGGATATAAAGGGAAGAGATTACTTCTATTATACCGCTAACAATAACAAGTTTATTTTCCTTAATTCCAACGACCGCGAATGTCGTGATCTTATTCTTGGCATTTACGAGCAATTAATTACCAAATACGATATCGACGGCTTGCATCTTGACTATATCAGATACCCCGAGCTCAACTACGGTAAGGACGATTTCGGGTATAATCAGGATATAATCGATGATTTCGCCGCACAAAGCGGAATAAACGGCGATCCTCACTACTTTGCAGCTGGAAGTGCCGAACAGAAGGCATGGATTCAGTTCCGTTGCGATATTATAACCGATTGGATGCGCGAAGTTTATCAGATGGTTCGCGAAAACAAACCCGAACTTTGGCTTTCTGCCGCGACTTATCCCGATATCGAGCTTTCCAAAAACACCATTGCACAGGATATAAGAACCTTTGCGGAAAAGGGATACCTCGATGAAATCTTTTCGATGTCCTACGGTGTTGATAATAAGACCGTAATGACAAGCGTAAACGATTATATTAAGATCACGAACGGAAAAACGTTTTACAGCGCGGGTATCGCGGCTTTCCTTGAAACAACACAGGAAAACTTCGGTTACCAGCTTACAGACGTTGAGCGTGCGGGCGCAGACGGTGTTTCGATATTCTCGCTCGGATACATTAATCCCGAAAAGTATCAGAATCAAATTACAAACGGTGCGTTCCGTGATCCTGCAGTGCAGGTATATAAGCTTTCCGAAACCACGTCTGCTCAAATGAAATATATTTCTGAAAAGGCAGACAATTTAAGCGGTATTTTCACGACCTTGAACGAGGATGATATAAAGTTCATCAAGAACAAGTGCGATGAAATTAAATCCTTTGCAGATGCGTTTGATTATAAAAATGCTTCCGTGAATGAAAAGCTTGATTGGTGTGAGCAAGCGCAGGCTAAAATAACGAACGCAATCAACGATATAAATTCCGAATGTGGAAGCGTTTCGGAAACCAAAGCGTTTGTTGCCGAATTTGAAGATTTGTTGTATTGGCTTGAGCTTACCGCAAAACGCTTGGAAACAAGAAAATAATAAAAAAGACTGCTTCGGCAGTCTTTTTTTACAAATAGTATTGACAAACGAATATTTGGTGTTATAATGCTAAAAAACAAAGGAGAGCAACAATGTTGAGTTATCTGTTAAATACAAATAATCTTCGTACCCAGACCGCTGATGCCGATTGGCAGATAAACGGTCTTACATTGTTATACTCTTTTCGAGATTAGTAAATAATCGAATTATAAGAATTTAACAGTGCAAGCATTTATCGTTCATTGCTTGCACTGTTTTTTTATTTTTTGGAGGATATTACTATGGAACGAATTGATTATTTGAGAAACTATTATGAGAATTACGATGAAGATTCAAGGCTGGTGCACAAACGGGGACGGGTTGAATTTTTAACAACGGTTCATTATGACGAAAAGTATCTTGAAAAAGGAATGAAAATATTGGAAATTGGCGCAGGAACAGGACGGTATTCGCATTACTTTGCAAGATGCGGCTATGAAGTTGACGCAGTTGAGTTGATAGAACACAATATTGAGATTTTCAAAAAGAACACGCAGGATAAGGAAAATATCAATATTCGGCAAGGTGATGCGGTTGATTTGAAAGACATTAAAGACAATGAATATGATATAACCTTGCTGTTAGGTCCGATATATCACCTCTATACTGATAAAGAAAGAATTTTAGCAATTTCAGAAGCAATAAGGGTAACGAAAAAAGGCGGAATAGTCTTTGCAGCTTATTGTAATAACGATATGACGGTTTATCAATTCTGCTTTAGTCAAGGAAACATCTTTAATGAGAGATACGCAAATTTGATAAATTACGATAATTTCAAGCTTGATTCTACACCAGCGGAAGTCTTTGCGCTTTACAGAAAAGAGGATATAGATGCATTGATGAGTAATTTTAAAGTAAAGCGTTTGCATTACGTTGGGACAGATATGCTGACTCGATTTATAGCAGAATCAATAGATACCATGGACGATGTAACGTTCGAAACATATATGCGCTTTCATTTATCAATTTGCGAAAGAAATGATATGGTTGGGGCGACAAATCATATATTGGATATTTTCAGAAAGGAATAAGAAATGATTATAAAGAATGAAATACCGATTTTAGAATTTGATACAGATAAATTGGCTGTAATAATGCCGACACATGCAAATTTAAACCTCAAATTACCCGAAAAAGCTGTGTTTGCATTTTTAAGTGATTATATTGATGAATACGCAAAGATAACCAATGCAAAACAAGTGGCAATATTTGAATCGGCTACAAAAAATATCCCCATATATGTTCTTGAATACAAGGGCGAAGAAATATGTCTTGTTCAAGCTCCGGTCGGTGCGGCGCCTGCCGCTCAAATTATGGATTGGTTGATTGGGTACGGTGTGAGAAAGATTATATCAAGCGGTTGTTGCGGAGCATTAACGGATTATTCCGAAGGGGTATTTCTTATACCGTATAAAGCATTACGCGATGAGGGAACTTCATATCATTACACTGCGCCTTCGCGATTTATAGATATAAACAGAAACGCATTAAAAGCAATCGAAGCCGCTCTTGAGGAAAACGGACTGCGCTACCAAGAGGTTATTACCTGGACTACTGACGGCTTTTATAGAGAAACAAGAGAAAAAGTTGAATATCGAAAACTTGACGGCTGTACAGTTGTTGAAATGGAATGCTCTGCTCTTGCGGCTTGTGCGGAATTTCGAAACGCCACTTTCGGACAAATTTTATATACCGCAGATACATTAGCGGATATTGAAAAATGGGATTCGCGAAATTGGGGCATAAACTCTATCGAATATGCTTTGAAGTTGTGTCTTGATTCGGTTTTGAAATTATGAGGAAAATGGATATGAACATAAGAAAAGTAAATTACGAACAACTACCTGAATGTCTTGAAGTTATACACAAAAGTTTTGCGACTGTTGCCGAGGAATTCGGATTAACTATCGAGAACTGTCCCAAACACACATCTTTCATCCCCTTATATTTTCTTGAATCTCAAATGGAATGGGGTTGGAATATGTTTGGTTTGTTTGAAGATGGCAAAATCATAGGATATATGTCAATTTCAAAAGAAGATGGCAATATATATGAACTCCACAATCTTGCCATTTTACCCGAACATCGACATAAAGGTTACGGAAGTAAAATGATTGAATACGCGAAGGAAGTTGTTAAAACGCTCGGCGGTTCAAAAATTAAAATAGGCATAATCGATGAAAGTGAAGTTTTGAAAAATTGGTACATTTCACACGGCTTCGATTATATCGGAAATAAAAAGTTTGAACATCTTCCTTTTACTAGTGGATATATGATGTGGAATATAAAGGAATAAATTATGATACTTGTCGAAAAAGAAATAACATTAAAAAACGGAACGACTGCTATGTTAAAAAGTCCGATTGAATCGGATGCGGAACAATTGCTTAATATGATTAAACAAGCTTGTGGAGAAACCGACTTTCTTACACGTTATCCTGAAGAATGGAGCATCAGCATCGAACAAGAGCGAAATTGGATAAACAGATTTGCTAATTCCGATAACGGTGTTTGTATTACTTGTTATATCGAGAACACTATCGTAGGTAATTGTCAAATTAATTTTGGTAATAGCATCAAAACGCGACACATTGCGACAATAGCAATATCTATATTACGAGAACACTGGGGCAAAGGAATAGGATCGGCAATGTTCAAAGAGTTAATTTCAATCGCGGAATCAAATGGCGTTGAAATAATAGAATTGGGTGTAATCGAAGGAAACGCGAGGGCAGTTGCGCTTTATAAAAAATTTGGATTTCAAATAGTGTGCAAAAGACCAAATGCCTTTAAACTCAAAGACGGTGAATTACAGACTGAAATCTATATGCAAAAAATTATAAAAGGTTAGTTTAAAAGAAGAAAGAGCCGATTTATTCGGCTCTTTTGCTTATTTTGCTTTGTATATTAAATCTGCTATTTTTGCAAAATCGTTAATATTAAGTTCCTCGCCGCGAACGGTTTCTTTAAGTCCTGCTGATTGGATAATTTCCAGAAGCATTTCTTTCGACAAAGTGTTTCCGAATGAAGAAAACAGGGAATTGATAAGCGTTTTTCTTCGTTGCGAAAAAGCTGCTTTGATTACCGAGAAAAGCAGATTTCTATCCTTAGGCTGAACGGGAGGCTCTTTAAAAAGATCAAAGCGGATAACCGCGCTGTCTACCTTCGGCTTCGGGTCGAAGGAGCCCGCCTTTACGGTGAACAAGCGCTTTACGGTTGCGTAATAGCTTATAGAAGCCGTTATAGCGCCGTAGCCTTCTGTACCTGCCTTGGCACAAAAGCGTTCTGCGACTTCCTTCTGGACCATGACGGTTATGGTTTTGAACCCATAGTTGCCTTCAAGAAGCTTCATAACGATATCGGTTGTGATATAGTAGGGAAGATTGGCACAAACGCAAACGTTGCGGTCGCCGAATTCCTCTTCGATCAGCTTCGAAACGTCTGTTTTGAGTATGTCGGCGTTTATGACCTTGACATTTTCGCAACCGGCAAGCTTTTCGGGCAGAATATCCATAAGCTCGGTATCGATTTCGATAGCGACAACCTTATGTGCGATAGCAGAAAGCTCGCGCGTTAAGATGCCGAAGCCGGGACCGATTTCGATAACGCAATCGTCGGATTCTATTCCGCTTTCGGCGGCGATTCTGCGCGGTATTGCAACGTTGGTTAAAAAGTTTTGACCGTACTGTTTTTTCTTTTTGAAATCTGTCATTATTCTTTATCTATTATTGTAAGAAATTTAGCGGTGCCTTCGACGGCGTACTGACCGTGGGGGATTTCGGGGTTAAAGTATACGGAATCGCCTTCGGAAAGCTCGAAGGTTCTTGTTCCGATAGTAACGCCGATCTTTCCTTCGAGAACGTAATTGAATTCCTGACCGGAGTGAGAAACCAGTGCGGCGCGCTTATCGGACGCGGTGAGCGTTACGATCATAGGCTCTTTATCTCTGCCGATAAAGTTATGAGCGAGTGCTTCGAAGGAATATCCCTTATAGCGTTCGATTATAACGCCCTGATCCTTACGGGTAATGCAGTATTCCTGCATTCTGGGTGCTTCACCGAGAATAAGCTCTGTAGGATCAACTCCCAAAGCGGCGGCAACAGAATATATTACGCTTATAGGAATATCTCTTTCGCCGTTTTCGTATGTGATATATTCATCAATGGACAAATTGATTGCGGTTGCGACCTCGTTTTCGGTCATATCCAAAGCGTCGCGAAGATATTTGATTCTTTGAGCGATTTGTTTGATTTGTTCATTTACTGTCATAGTCGGCTCCAAATAATGTATTATAGATATTATAGCATTATTTAATAATATAGTCAAGCAAGAGAATTATTTAAAATCTATATTATCCAAAACGATTTTTCTTCCTTTATAGGAAAAGGCGTATTTTTCGAACTCTTCGTCGGAAAGCGATTCTATAAATTGTTTATCTATATATTTGATTCGAGTGTTTGCAAAATAGGGAATAGGCGAAATTTTCGCGTTTGAATTATATGGGCAGACGTGTTGACATATATCGCAACCCCAAACCGTATTGTTCTTTTTAAGGAGTGCTTTTTCCTCGTCTGTTTTGTTCTTCTTTTGTGAAATACCCGAAAGGCACTTGAAGCGGTCGATGCCGTTTTCCAAAATTGCGGAGTTTGGGCAGTGCTCGATACATTTTCCGCAGTTAATACAAGATTCGATAGGAAATATTGATGCTTCACAGCTTGCATTGGTGATTACAGAGCCGATAAAAACAAAGCTGCCGTAAACCTTATCGATAAACAGCGAGTTTCTGCCTATAACACCAAGACCGCATTTTGCCGCCGCGAGCTTTTCGTTAATGGGTGAATGATCGCAGAATCCGTAAAACTCATAACCTGTTTTTTCGGTTAACGTGTTTATTATTCTTTCGTACAGGTAGGATGCATACTTATGATAATCGTATACACGCGCGTATTCCGAAAAACCGTCCTTTGAAATTTCTTCGGTGGAACGATAAGGAATCAAAAAAATAATTGCGCTTTTCGCGTTTTCGGGAAGTATTCTTTTATTTATAACTTCGCATTCTGTTATCGGTATAAAACCGATTCTTGTAATTGATTCTTTGCTGAATATATCTTTGATCGTTTCAAGCATAATACACCTAAAAAAATGCGGGAGACCTTTCGGTCACCCGCATAACTTGACTTGTTAGTCGGTGATATAGGGAATAAGAGCGAGATGTCTTGCTCTCTTAACAGCGATGGTGAGCTGTCTCTGGTGACGTGCACAAGTGCCGGTTACTCTGCGGGGAAGAATCTTGTAGCGTTCGGAAAGATTCTTGGTAAGACGGCGAGTATCCTTATAGTCGATATAATCGATCTTATCTGCACAGTATGCGCATACTTTCTTTCTTCTCTTGTTACGGAAGGGAGCTCTTGCGCCGTCGCGCTGTTCGCGGGGTTCTCTGGTTTCTCTTGCTTCGTTCTGTTCAGCTGCGGGTGCAACAGTTTCTTCGGTAACAACAACCTGTTCGTTTTCCATGATGTTCCTCCTTGATTAATATTTAGAAGGGCAGTTCGTCATCGGCCGAAAGATCTTCAAAGCCGGAATCTGCCGAGGGTGTGCTGTAAGTGGGTGCGGCATTGGAAGCAGAAGGCTGACCGGGGACGCTGTCGCCCTTACGATCAACGAAGGTAACTTCGTCTGCTACGATTTCGACAGAATAATGCTTAACATTATTGTTGTCGGTCCAGTTGTTGTTCTGAAGAGTACCGGATACAAGTATCGGTCTGCCCTTTGTGAAGAAGCGCGCAAT
This sequence comes from Eubacteriales bacterium, assembly GCA_045636285.1. GTDB lineage: Bacteria > Bacillota > Clostridia > Oscillospirales > CAG-382 > Coliplasma. The sequence goes on along the minus strand of JAZTXJ010000117.1, from coordinate 9,048 downwards.
GAATTCTGCGGTCTGTCTCCATGCAACAACGTTGAAGAAATCTGTCTGAGCCTGTTCGCCGGAACGAGCTCTTCTGTTTACAGCGATGCTGAAACGGGTGACAGAAGTTCCGTTGGGGGTAGTCTTCAATTCGGGATCGGCAACGAGATTGCCGACAAGAATTACTCTGTTAAATGCCATAGTATTTCCTCACTTTTCAGCGGATGAAATTCGTCACTGCTCGCAGTTGACGATGAGCGAACGAAGAATGCCGTCGGTAATGTTGTAAATTCTGCTAAGCTCGCTCGGGAATTCGGGAGCGGATGCGAATTTAACGAGAACATAATAACCTTCGGTCAGGTCTTCGATGGGGTACGCTAATTTTCTGTTGCCCCATTCATTGATCGATTCAACTTCTGCGTTCGATGCAATGAGTGTGGTGAACTTTTCAACGATAGCCTTGACAGCTTCTTCGCCAAGAGTGCTGTTGACAACGAAAATTGTTTCGTACTTGTTCATCATTCTACACCTCCTTCTGGACATTGACTCCGACTCGTGGACGGAGTAAGGAGAAAACTAAAAGTTTTCATACTAATCTAATTTATCACATAAAAGTCATTTTGTCAACAACTTTTTGTAATTATTTATTCGGAATCTTTCTGCTGACCGTGTCTCTTCAACAAACGGCGTATTCTTGCGGCGCTGTCGAGAAGGGGAGAGATCGATTCATCGTTATTGAGCGTGCAAAGGATTTTTGCAATGAACTTGGACATATCAACCTGAACGAACCAAGGACGCTTGAGAAGCTCTTCGGGTGCGTAGGTAAGGTTGGTGGAGTAAAGCTTTTTGAGCTTGCCTTCTTCGTAAAGCTTATCGAACTTTTCGAGACCACTTGTGAAGAATGCGAAGGAAACAGCAGCATATACGTCGCTTACGTTCTGCTTCTGGATTTCGTTGATAACGTCGATAACGGATTCGCCGGAAGCGATCATATCGTCGATAATAAGTACGCGCTTGCCTTCGAGAGGACCGCCGATATATTCGTGCTGAACTATCGGGTTTTTGCCGTTTACGATTCTCGAATGGTCGCGTCTCTTATAGAACATACCAACGTCAAGACCGAGAACGTTTGCGTAATAAATAGCTCTGTCCATTGCGCCGGTATCGGGGCTGATGACGGTCATGTTGTCCTTGAAAATATCGTCGCCTTCGTTCTGGATAAATCTCTTGAGCATGGAGTAGGTGGGGTAAATGTTTTCGAACGAAGTGCCGGGGATTGCATTATATATTGTAGAATCGTGTGCATCGAAGGTGAGGATGCAATCTACGCCGAGATTCTGAAGCTCTTCGAGTGCCTGTGCACAGTCAAGCGATTCTCTGCCTTTTCTCTTGTGCTGACGGGAGGAGTAGAGAAGGGGCATTAAAACGGTTACACGGCTTGCCTTGCCGCCGATAGCGGAAAGAACGCGCTTGATATCGCGGAAATGATCATCGGGGCTCATATGATTTTCGTAGCCGAAAAGATTGTAGGTGCAGCTGTAATTGCCGATATCGCAAAGAATATAAACGTCTCTGCCTCTGACAGAATCGTTGATTTTTACCTTGCCTTCGCCGTTGCTGAAACGTACTTCTTCGATAGGGATGATGTAGCTTTCGCCTTCATCGTCGTTTCTTAACTGACGGATAAACTGATTAACTTCTTCGCCGAGCTGCTTGCAGCTTTGGAGAACGATAAGTCCCATTTTTCCGTGATGCTGATTCTGAGCCATGATTACACTCCTTTAAAAACAGTGAGATTAAAAGTCAATCATATTTTACAAAATATTTCTCGATTTGTATATTGACTAAATAAACAAAACAGTGCAACAATTTTCGATTTTTTGATAAAGAATTGTCTAAACTTGAAAAATAATGTGTGTTTCCAAAATATTAATTGACTTTCATTAAGAAATATGTTATTATCTTTTAGAACAAAAGTTCGAACGGAGGTATTTACAATGGCTGTAAAAGATACTAAAAACGACAGCAAGAAAATCGCTCTCGAAACAGCGCTCGCTCAGATAGAAAAGCAATGTGGTAAAGGCTCTATAATGCGTCTCGGTGAAAATGCGGGAATGGAAATCAAAAGCGTTCCTACCGGCTCTCTTTCGCTTGACGTAGCTCTTGGTATAGGCGGTGTCCCAAAGGGAAGAATCGTTGAAATCTACGGTCCCGAATCCTCGGGTAAAACCACGCTTGCGCTTCATATAATCGCAGAAGTACAAAAGCAGGGCGGCGAAGCGGCGTTTATCGACGCGGAACACGCTCTTGATCCCGTTTATGCGAGAGCATTGGGTGTAGATACCGATTCCTTGCTTGTTTCTCAGCCCGACTACGGTGAACAGGCTCTTGAAATTACCGAAGCGCTCGTTCGTTCGGGTGCAATCGAAGTGGTTGTTGTCGACTCTGTTGCCGCACTTGTACCTAAAAATGAAATCGATGGCGATATGGGCGATTCCCACGTCGGTCTTCACGCTCGTCTTATGTCGCAGGCGCTCAGAAAGCTTTCCGGCGCTATTGCAAAATCGAGCTGTATCGTTATATTCATTAACCAGCTTCGCGAAAAGGTCGGCGTAGTTTACGGCAACCCCGAAACGACAACGGGCGGCAGAGCGCTCAAGTTCTATGCATCTGTACGTCTTGACGTTCGCAAATCCGAACAGCTCAAGAACGGTAGCGAAATTATCGGTAACCACGTTAAATGTAAGGTTGTAAAGAATAAGGTTGCTCCTCCCTTCAAAACTGCCGAATTCGATATTATTTACGGCAAGGGCATATCGAAGGAAAGCGAAATTATCGAGCTCGGTATTAATTGCGGAGTTATTGATAAGAGCGGCTCTTGGCTTTCCTATAACGGCGAAAAGCTCGGTCAGGGCAAGGATAAAGTAAGAATGCTTCTTGAAGAGGATGAAGCGCTTGCCGCAGAGCTTTCCGAAAAGATTCTGGCTCATTATACCGGCAATGCTTCGGAAATCCCCGAATCGATAAGCGCAGAAGATTTTTTTGACGAAGAATAATGTTTGTCATACAGAAAATATACCGCGATGCCAACAGTAACGAAGCGGTTGTGGTTTGCGGCGGCGAAAGCTACCGTATTACAGTTCACGATCTCGAATCACTGTGCATAGAAGAAGGTTCGGAAATCGACGAACAAGAAATTCCCGAGCTCGAACACGCGGTAGAACGACTTGCTTGTATTAAAAAAGCGTTTGATTATTTATCGTACGGCGATCTTTCTGAAAAGCAGCTGCGGGACAAGCTCTCCCGAAAGTTCCCCAAAGAGCTTGCGGCGGACGTTGCCGCGTTGTTTGTCGAGCGTGGCTATATTAACGACGCGAGGCTCGCCGCGCGTTATGCGGAAACCTTTTATTGCTTTAAAAATATGGGGCTTTCTAAAATCAGAAACGAGCTGTATCGCAGGGGAATATCACGGGAAGACATTGAAAATGCTCTCGAGCCCTATGAAAACGAAGATCAAACCGAACGTATAATCGAATTTATAAATAAAAAGTATGACGTTTCGCAGCTTGGCGATATAAAATATCGTCGTAAGGTATATGCGGGCGCGTTGCGTGCCGGATTTAACGGTTCTGACGTTGCGGACGTTTTAAGAAATTTCGAAAGTGAGTAAACCCTAATGTCTATTAAAGTTGGATTTGTTTCTTTGGGATGCCCGAAGAATCTGATTAATACCGAAGTAATGCTTGCTTCGCTTGTTGACCACGGTATGGAAATCGTTGCTGAAGATATCGACGCAGACGTAATTGTTATCAATACCTGTGCATTTATCGAAAGCGCGAAGAACGAAGCTATTGAAAATATTTTAGATATTGCCTGGTTGAAAAAGAACCGCGATCTCAAGGGTATAGTTGTTACAGGCTGTTTGCCCCAGAGATATAAGGAAGAATTTTTAAAGGAACTGCCCGAGGTTAACTGTATACTCGGAACAGGCTCTATTGAAGATATTTGCGAAGCGGTTGAAATAGCGTACAAGGGCGGGAGCTTTTCCAGCTTTAAGGATGTAGATAAAACCCCTCTCGGCGGAGAGCGTGTTATTACTACGCCCGAATATTTTGCGTACGTTCAGATCGCAGAGGGCTGTGATAACAGATGTACTTATTGCGTAATTCCCGATATACGCGGTAAATTCAGAAGCCGCAAAATGACGGATATTATAGAAGAAGTCGAAAACCTTGCTTCTATGGGTATTAAAGAAATCTGCCTTGTCGCGCAGGATACAACCCGTTACGGCGAGGATTTATACGGAACTTATGCGCTTGACAGTCTTATTTCCGCGATTTCCGAAATCGAAGGAATAGAATGGATCCGTGTTCTCTATTGCTATCCCGACAGAATCACCGACGGACTTATAAACGAATTCAAAAACAACGAAAAGCTCGTTAAGTATATCGATATGCCCATTCAGCATATTAACGACGATATACTCAAGCGTATGAATCGCCGCGATACTACCGAAAGCATCAAAGCAACCGTCGCAAAGCTTCGCAGTGAAGTGCCCGGTATTGTTATTCGCAGTACGGTTATCGTAGGATTCCCCGGCGAAACCGAAAAGCAGTTCAACGAATTAAGAAGCTTCCTCAAGGAAACGAAATTCGAACGCCTCGGTGCTTTCGAATACTCGCGTGAGGAAGGTACTCCCGCTTACGATATGCCTAAACAGGTAAGTGCGAATACGAAGAAAAAGCGTTGCGAAGCGATAATGAGCGATCAAAACCGTATACATAACGATTTCAACGCGAAATTCGTAAACACCACGGTTAAAGTAATATGCGAAGGCTATGATCCCGTTTCCGAATGCTTTTTCGGCAGATCCTATGCGGATGCACCCGATATCGACGGCAAGGTATATTTTACCGCGCCCAAGCGTATTAAAGAAGGCGAATTCGTAAACGTTTCGATCACGGAAGTACTTGACTACGATTTATTCGGTAAGATGTGTTAAATTGGAGGAATTATAATGAATCTTCCCAATAAACTGACTTTAGGAAGAATTATAGTCATACCGTTTTTTGTGTTTTTTCTTGCGTATAACGTATTCGAAGATCCCAACACAAGCCGTATAATCGCAGCAGTTTTGTTTATCGGAGCGTCCTTTACCGATTTTCTCGACGGACACATTGCGCGCTCGCGTAATCTGATTACAGATTTCGGTAAATTTATGGATCCTCTGGCAGATAAGTTCCTTATACTCGGAGCGATGTTTGCAATATGCTTTTCTGATTATATTTTCGATTATTCTTCGGTTGGTTTCGAAACAACGATTTCTTCGGATATAATATCGCATCTCTTTTTCTGGACCGCGATCGTCGTAGTGTTCAGAGAGCTCGCAGTTACTTCTATGCGCCTTGTGGTCGTTAAATCGAGCGGCGCGGTGATTGCGGCAAGCAGTCTCGGAAAAATCAAAACGGTAACGCAGATAATAGCGGTTAGCGCCGTTATGCTCGAGCCTGTTGTTTTTCCGTTCTGTTACGGATGGGTAACCACCGTATCTACCGTAGCGATGCTCTTCTTTACCATAGTTTCGGGCATCAGCTATATCAAATCCTATTGGAAATTTATCGATACGAACAAATAAGGGGTTTATATGAAGCTTTTCAACACATTAACAAGACAAAAGGAAGATTTTGTCGTACGTAACGGCGAAGTAAAAATGTACGTATGCGGCCCCACCGTATACAATTACTTCCATATCGGTAACGCTCGTTGCTTTGTTGTTTTCGATATGCTCAGAAGATATCTTGAATATCGCGGCAACAAGGTTACGTTTGTTCAGAATTTCACCGATGTTGACGACAAGCTTATTCGTGCCGCAAAAGAAAACGGAACTACCGTTCCCGAAATTGCGGAAAAATTCATAAATGAATATTTTACCGACGCGCGCGGACTCGGTGTAAACGATGCTACTATCCATCCGAGAGCTACCGAAAATATCGATAAAATTATCGAAATCGTTTCGATGCTTATCGAAAAGGGTCATGCCTACGTTTCCGGAAACGACGTTTATTTCGACTCTCAAAGCGATTCGGAATACGGAAAGCTCTCGCATCACAATATGGAAGAGCTTGAAGCGGGCGCACGTATCGACGTAAACGAAATTAAAAAGCATCCCTTCGATTTTGCACTTTGGAAGGGCAAAAAAGAAGAGGGCGAAATTTCGTGGCAGTCCCCTTGGGGCGAAGGCCGTCCCGGCTGGCACATAGAATGCTCTGCGATGGTTAATAAATATCTCGGCACCGATATCGATATACACGGCGGCGGCGTAGACCTTATTTTCCCTCACCACGAAAACGAAATTGCTCAAAGCGAATGCGCTACCGGCTGCACTCTTGCAAGATTTTGGTTGCACAACGGACATATCAACGTAGACAACAAGAAAATGAGCAAATCTGCAGGCAATTTCTTCCTCGTTCGTGATGCCGCAGGTAAGTATGGCTATAAGGCTGTCAGATTCTTCCTCCTTTCTTCTCATTACAGAAGTCCTATCAATTACAGCGACGACATTCTTTCGCAGGCATCTGCCGCGGTTGAGCGTCTTAATAACTGTCTTGTAAATATAGACTTTGCCGCTAAAAATGCAAGCGGCGAATTTTCGGAACGCGAAAAGCAGAGTGTTGATTTCCTTAACGAAAAGAAGCAAAGCTTCGTTCTGGCAATGGACGACGATTTGAATACCGCAGACGCTATCGGATTTATTTTCGAAATGACAAGAGATATCAACACCGTTATTTCTTCGGGCGCTTCCAAGGAATATATCGATGCAGTTAATGAAATCTATATTCCTCTTTGCGAGCTTCTCGGCTTTGGCTTGGAAAAGGAAGACGATGACGTTGCTTATATCGAAGAAATGATCGAAAAGCGCACTGCGGCGAAGAAGGCAAAGAACTTTGCCGAAGCAGATGCTATTCGAAACGAATTGCTTGAAAAGGGAATCATACTCGAAGATACCCGTCAAGGTGTTAAATGGAAAAGAGCGTAGCATTCATTAAACGCAATTACAGTCCTCTTGTGCTTGCTTATCTCGGAGATTCATTTTACGAAACGCTTGCCAGAGAATATGTAATTTCTGACGGAGACTGTGTTGTTTCCAAGCTTAACGAATCGATTAAGTGTTTTATTACCGCCGTTTCGCAGAGCCGAATTGTCGGAATAATTCTTCCTCAGCTCGATGAAACTGAGCTTTGGTTTTATAAAACAGGAAGAAACGCAAGAAACACGCATCATTCAAAAAGCGCGGACGCGGTTGAATACAGGCGCGCCACGGGGCTTGAATGTCTGTTCGGTTATTTGTATCTTTCGGGTAATCACGAAAGAGCACGAGAACTCTTTTCCTATGCCGTGGAAAACGGCAATGAAGACAAGGAGTAATATATGAACGATCTTACTCAAAAAGAAAGAGAAGTTTACGAATATATCAGCGAATGTCTCGAAAAGAACGGTTTTGCACCTTCTGTCCGCGATATTTGTGCCGAGGTAGGAATAAAATCCACCTCTTCTGTTCACGAATATCTTCGTAAGCTCGAAGCGAAGGGCTATATCAGAAAATCATCGGGTAAAAGCAGAGCGCTTTGTATAGAAAGCGGCGCAAAGACCGAAAGCAGTAAAATGAAGCGCGTTCCGATTCTCGGACGCGTAACCGCAGGTCAGCCGATTCTCGCTGTCGAAAATTACGACGGATACGTTGATTTTCCCGCAACTATGGCAAGAGGCAAAGCGAATTTGTTTGCCTTGCGCGTTATGGGCGAAAGTATGATTGAAGCGGGAATTATGGACGGTGATATTGTCGTTGTTGAAAGCAAGCGTTACGCCGATGACGGCGAAATCGTTGTTGCTATGATCGAAGATGAAGCTACCGTTAAAAAGTTTTACCGAGATAACGGTAAAATAAGACTTCAGCCCGCGAACAGTACTATGGAGCCTATTTTTGCAAGGGAAGTGACTGTTTTGGGAAAGGTTATTGCAAACTTCCGATTTTATTAATTATTAATATTAAAGAGGGTATAAAAGCCCTCTTTGATTTTTATTGCGAATATAAACAAAGTTTATTGCTATATTCTGTAATATTTTTTTGATTTTGCTATTGACATTATACATTCCTTTGTGGTATTCTATTCTGCGGTTGCAGACGATCCATTAGCTCAGCCGGTAGAGCACATGACTTTTAATCATGGTGTCCGGAGTTCGATTCTCCGATGGATCACCAAAAGCCGAACACTGTAACGTGTTCGGCTTTTTTGCAATAAAAGTATATTCGGAGGATAAAATGAAGGATATTATATTGGCTGAAATAGTGATGGAAAACGGCGGTGTAATGAAGCTTGAGCTCGATCACGCTACCGCTCCTATCACCGTTGAAAACTTTGTGGAACTCGCTGAAAAGAATTTTTATGACGGACTTATCTTTCACCGTGTTATCGCAGGCTTTATGATTCAAGGCGGCGACCCTCAGGGAATCGGTATTGGCGGTCCCGGCTACTGCATTAAGGGTGAATTTGCCGCAAACGGCGTAAAGAACAATATTTCCCACCGCAGAGGCGTTATTTCCATGGCGCGCTCGCAAAGCTTTGACAGCGCAGGAAGCCAATTCTTTATCTGCCATGCAGATGCTACCTTCCTTGACGGTCAATACGCGGCTTTCGGTAAGGTTACCGAGGGCATTAACGTTGTTGATGAAATCGCATCTGTTGCTACCGATTGGGGCGATAGACCTTACGAAGACGTTGTTATTAAAACTATTCGAATTATTTCAAAATAAATACATAGGTTGCAGATATGTTAGAAAAATTTTTACCAAGAATTGATTTTGATTCTTATGAGGATTTCAAAGCAAATTATAAAGTAAATATTCCCGATGGATTCAACTTTGCGTATGACATTGTTGACGGTTGGGCAAAGCAGGATAAGGATATGCCGGCTTTGTTGTATTGCAATGACAACGGCGTAAGAAAGCTATACACTTTCGAAGATTTAAGAATTCTTTCTAATAAAGCTGCTAACTTTTTTGCTTCTATC